>PLSJ01000506.1 GCA_003165115.1 Syntrophaceae bacterium
GTTGGGGATAGTCGGTTACCTTGACCACGAAGTTCACTCTGGGATACCAATCGACGGCACCAGATTTCAGCGCAATGTATACTTCGTCATTCCCCCTATTTGAAGTACGCCAAAACACCCCTAAAACGAATCCGAGTGCCGATGTAATGTTTTTTTACATCGTCGCGTTGAAAGGGAGGTCGCGATTCAATATCAACGAAGATTTTCTTTAGTGGGATGTCTAGAATTGAAGGGTCGCGTGCTATGGTATCAGTATGGCCTGTTTGCTGAAGCAACTGCCCTCCTTCCGTTGGCTGCGGTTGTTCTNNCTGTCGACTGACGATGACGTGAGAGGACTAAACGAACGATGCCAATGATAGCCATGATTACGGCTATCCCAAAGCCCGAGAACAACCATTCCTTATTTGTTATTATCCAGTCTGTTACTTACACCCAGCAGTGAATACATAAAGGTGGTACCGCTTGCATCTTACTCCTACTCGGCACGCGAGGCAAGAAGAAAATGCGAGTGATGGCGAGTGATTGCGGAGCGCTTATATGCCGGGTGCATATTCAATTGTGAGGGGCAATATTAAACGAATAACTGGTGCTCCGGCCACCGGCTGGGTCTTTCACAAGGATGCCGTGTTCCACGAGTTCAAGAATGTCGCGCAACGCGGTGTCCTGGGAGCACTTCGCCAGCTTGGCCCATTTCGACGACGTCAGTTTACCTTCGAACCCGTCCAGCAGTTTGTTGAGGACCGCACACTGTCGGTCATTAAACGCTCTTTCAGCGAACGTTTGCCAAAAACGGGCCTTCCTGAGCACGATTGCAAGCGTGCTCTCCACACCGTCAAATGCGTGGTTCAAACAATCGAGAAACCATTTCAGGTACTTCGTCACGTCCATCGTTCCTTTCTGCGTCTCTTCCAAAGCACCATAATAGGCGTCCCGTTCGTTCCGTATTTGTGCTGACATGCTGTAGAAGCGTTGCGGAGTCTGTTCTGACCGAGCGAGCATCATGTCGGAGAGAGCACGGGCGATACGTCCGTTGCCGTCTTCGAAAGGATGGATGGTGACAAACCAGAGATGGGCAATACCCGACCGCAGTACGAGATCGGTGTCGTCATCGTGGTTAAGCCAGAGAAGAAAGGTCGTCATTTCTTGTTCTATCCGACCGGCGACCGGGGCTTCGAAATGCACACGCTCATGACCAACCCGACCCGAAACAACGTGCATTGGACTTTTGCCGTCATCCCGCCAGGCTCCGACTTTGATCTTCTTCATCCCGCTGTACCCGGTGGGAAAGAGCGAAGCATGCCAGCCGAACAACCTTTCTTTGGTTAAGGATTTATCATAATCCTGGGTGGCATCGAGCGTCATTACCACCACGCCCTCGATGTTCCTGGATGCCGGGGCCACCGCCTCTATATCCATGCCGAGATGCCGGGCGAGTGAGGATCGCACCTGTTCCCTATCCAGTATCTCACCCTCAATTTCACTGGATTTCAGCACGTCGAGCGTCAACGTCTGAAAGACGGCTTCCGCGCGAAGAGAAAAACCCATAGACTTCATTCGTCCGATCAGTTCCCCTTGTCTGTATCGCAGGGCAGCGAGTTTTTGATCCAAGACGTCATGATTCCAACGGAAGTGAGGCCAGTCCGGTAATTCATGGATATAATGACTCAATATTCGCACCCCATGCGGAGATTATAGCCTCTATTCACCGCAACTGCAACAGGGTGACCGCACCCCATGCGGAGAATAAAGCCGACAATCGTTGCGACGGCACGGTGTTGCACTTTTCCGTGGCCCCAGCCATAACCTATTTTAAGGCCCTGCCACCTCTATCTTCGCATCCACAATCGTGCAGCCCTTGCCCTTCTCTCCTACGATTACCGGGTTTATATCGATGTTCCGGATGGAGGCGTTCGCGGCGAGCAGGCGCGAGACGTTCACGAGTATATCGGAGAGGGCTTCGGTGTCGGCGGGGGGTTTTCCCCTGAAGCCCTGAAGGACCGGCGCGCCCTTTACCCGGGCGATCATGTCGCGGGCTGTCTCGCTATCTATGGGCGCTACCCGGATCGAGGTGTCCCGGAGCAGCTCCACGAATATGCCGCCGAGACCGAAGACGACGACCGGTCCGAATTCCCTGTCCTGCCTTCCACCCACGATCACCTCAACGCCGGGCTGCGCCATCTTCTGGATCAGATAGCGCTCCCCCTCCATGCGGCTTATCGCCTGTGTCACCGCCTTCGCGCCCTTGAGGTCGAGGGAGACCGCACCCTTTTCCGTCTTGTGGAGCAGGTTCGGCGACGCGACCTTCACCGCCACCGGATAGCCGAGCTTTTCGGCCTCGCGTGCAGCCTCCGGCGCGGAATCGGCCATGGCGTAGGCCGCCACGGGCAGGCCCTGGCGTTCGAGGAGCGCGAAAGTCTCGCCCGCGTCCATGATGACCGGCGTGCCCGGAAGGCCGTTCTTCCGCGCCCCGCCGCCTGTCCAGGGACCGGTGAGGCCCTTCTGCGCCTGGTGCCTGGAGTGGGCAAGCGACCATGAGAGGGCGTAAAGCGCATCGTCAACGTCGCTGAAAACAGGGATATCGGCGGCCTCCTTCAGGCTGAACCACAGGTCGCGGCTCGTCACCATGCAGAGGACCACCGGTTTGCCGTAAAGGGGTGACATGCGGGCCGCCTCCCTGATGAGCGCCTCGATCTGCGCGTTCTCGTTCTCGGCGCTATGGGCGCTGACAAAGACCACGCCGTCTACACCCTCTTCCTTCAGCATCATCTCCACGATGCCGGGGTAGGTGCTCATGTCGTAGATGTCCCCGATGTCGAGGGGGTTCGTCATCCCGATGACATGAGCCTTGTTTTCACTGATCTTGTCGACCAGGGCTTTCGGAAACCGCGTCAGTTTGAAACCGTACCGCTCCACGCTGTCGGCGGCCAGGACGCCGTGCCCGCCCGACCTCGTCACGATGGCGAGGTTCGCACCCTTAAGCGGCGGCAGGGAGAATATCTTCAGACCGTCGATCATCTCCCTCAGGTTGCGGACGCGGTGAACGCCCGCCTGGACCATTGCCGCGTCGGCCGTCCGGTCGTCGCCGGCCAGCGCCGTCGTGTGGAAGTGCGCTATCTGCCGGCTCTCCCGGCTCCTGTTCCCTTTGACGAGCACAATCGGCTTATCCGTGGCGTTGGCAAGCTCCATGAACCGCCTGCCGTCAGAAAAATCTTCCAGGTACATGCCTATGACCTTCGTGCCCGCGTCTTCGATCAAATACTCCAGAAAGTCGTTCTCGTTCAGGTTCAGCTTGTTGCCGATGCTCGCGAGCTTGTTCAGGCCCACCCGCTCCACGGAGCAGAGCATGGACACGTCGTAGTATATCCCGCCGCTCTGGCCGATGAACGAAGCCCCTCCGGTCTTCACGGAGCCGGGGTCCAATCCGAAAAAAGGCAGAACGACGCCGTTCTCCATGTTCATGACCCCGAAGCAATTGGGTCCCTGGAACGCGATGCCCCACTTGGAGGCAATGGACAATATCTCGTTCTCGAGCCCCTTCTTGTCCTCACTCAGCTCCGTAAATCCCGCGGATTCGATCACGACGTGACGGATGCCTTTCCTCCCGCACGCATCGAGTATTGCCGGTATATGTGGGGCGGGCACGAGCAGGACGGCGAGATCGGGCACCCGCTCCACCTGTGCGAGGTCGGTGAATATGCGCCTTCCTTCTACCTCACCTTCGTGGCTCCCGAGAGGAAAGACGTCGCCGCGAAAGCCGAAGCGGAAGAGATTGCCGACTATGCGTGATGCGAGGTTCGAAGGGCGGTCCGATACGCCGAAGACTGCGATGCTTTCAGGATAAAATAAATGGTGCATGAAAACTCCTTTATCGTTCTCCGATGTGGCTTTAATATACGGCAAATTGTGGCGGGAAGACAAGCGGAAGCGGGCCGTGAGCCAGGCCGCTGACAGCAAATTGTTTCGCCCCCCTCACCCCGGCCCTCTCCCCGAGGGGCGAGGGGGGCAGAGAACAGCCCTTCGTTAGAGGGATAAGGAATGATGTGGCGAGGGAGACAGGGGGCGTGGGTATGGGAGGCGGCCGCGTGACCGCACAAGACATTCCCTCTCCCCTTGGGGAGAGGGCCGGGGTGAGGGGGGCGAGCATGGCGCCCGGCGGATCAGGATTTGCCTTGCTCCGCCTTTCGCCGCCGCTCGGCGCGCCTCTGCGTGATCACGTAGAATACCGGCACGAAGGGTATCGCCAGCAGCGTCGACGCCAGCATGCCCCCGAAGACCACCGTGCCTATCGCCCTCTGGCTCGCCGCCCCCGCTCCATTCGCCAGGAGCAGAGGCGCCACCCCCAGGATGAAGGCGAAAGAGGTCATCACGATGGGGCGGAACCGCCGGCTCGTCGCCTCTATGGCAGCCTCCACGCTGGACATTCCCTCTTTTTGCAGGTCGCGGGCGAACTCCACGATAAGTATGGCGTTCTTGCTCGCCAGGGCAATCATGAGCACCAGACCGATCTGTGTGTAGAGGTTGTTGTCGTAGCCCCGAAGCATCAGGGCCACGAGCACGCCGACCAGCGCCATGGGAACGGCGAGGATGACGGCGGCGGGCGACGTCCAGCTTTCGTAGAGTCCCGCCAGCACCATGAACACGAGCGTAATGGAAAGGGCGTAGATGAAGTACGCCTGGTAGCCGACCTTCTTTTCCTGGTAGCTCGTTGCCGTCCAGTCGTAGCCATAGCCCTGGGGCAAGATCTGGGCGGCAAGCCGCTCCATCTCGGCGAGGGCCTGGCCGGAGCTGAATCCGGGAGCGGCGGAGCCGAAAATCGGGGCCGCGGGGTAAAAATTGTAGCGGGTGATCAGCTCCGAGCCTTCCATGCGCTTCACGTCGAGGAGGCTCCCCAGGGGCACCATCCCGCCCTGGAGATTCCTCGTGTAGAGGTTCCTGATATCTTCCGGTGTGATGCGGGAGGCCTCGTCGGCCTGTATGTATACCTGGTATATTTGATTGAATTTATTGAAGAGGTTGACGAAGGATGATCCCAGGTAGCCCTGGAGCGTCTGGAAGATGTTTCCCAGTGGCACCTGGAGGGACTGGGCCTTTGTCCTGTCGATATCGAGGTAGATCTGGGGACTATGGGCATCGAACGTGCCGGTCAGGCCCCCGAAGTGCGGCTGGGCATGGGCCGCCCCGACCAGCGCATCGGTCGCGTTCTGGAGCGCGATGAGGTCGTTGCCTTTCCGGTCCTCTACCATCATCTGAAAACCTCCGGACTGGCCGAGCCCCCTGATAGGGGGCGGGATCAGGACAAAGGCGAGGGCATCCTTGATGCCGGAAAGGTCACGGTTGAGACCCGAGACGATCTTGTCCTGGGTGAGCTTCCGGCCGCGCTTACTCCAGTCGTCGTAGACGACGAAGACGGTAATGACCGTGGTCACGTTTGCCGAGTCCAGAACGGAAAAACCGGCGATATCGACCCATGCCGCGATGCCGGGGGTCTTTCTCAGGATGGCCTCGATCTGGTCCGATACCCTTTTGGCACGGGGCTGGGACGAGGCGTCGGGCAGGCGGGCAAGGAGGATGGCATATCCCTGGTCCTCGGTCGGGAGAAAGCCGGTGGGCCGCTCCACGAACTGCCAGGCCGCGATGGCTATGATCACGAAAAACACGATCAGGCTGATCCCCGGATGGCGCACCATCCGGCCTACGGCGTTCATATAAGGCCGCTTCGTTGCCTCATACGTCCTGCTGAAGCCCTTTTCGAACCAATTCGGCTCTTTCGTCCCCCTTGGGCGGAGCCACAGGGCGCATTGGGCAGGCTTCAGGGTGACGGCGTTGATTGCGCTGATGACGGCGGTCGCGGCAATGACGAGGGCAAACTGGCGGAAGATCTGTCCCGTGATGCCGGGGAGGAAGGCGGCGGGGAGGAAGACGGAGACCAGCGCGATGGTGATGCCCATGATGGGGCCCGTCAGCTCGCTCATGGCCTTGATCGCGGCGTCCTTCGGCGAGAGGCCCCTCTCGATATAGTAAGAGCTGCCTTCGACGATCACGATGGCGTCGTCCACCACGATGCCGATAGCGAGGACCAGGGAGAAGAGGGTCATCAGGTTGATCGAGAAACCGAGGGCGATCATGGCGGCGAAGGCGCCCACGATGGTCACCGGCACCGTGGTCGCGGGTACGAGCATGGCCCGGAAATTCTGCAAGAAGAGCAGGATGACGATCAGCACGAGGATGCCCGCCTCGATCAGCGTCTCGTACACCTTCGACACCGCCTCGCGGACAAACCTCGTCGTGTCGAAGTGGATGCTGTACTTCAGGCCCGCGGGGAAATCTTTGCTCATGTCGGCTACGGACTGGTAGACGCTGTTGGCCACGTCGATGGCGTTGGCTTCGGGAAGGGCGAATATAACGACCTCGGCCGACTTGTAGCCGCGGCTGGAGCTATAAATGGAGTAGGTCTGTTGTCCAAGCTCCACCCGTCCCACGTCGCGTATGCGCACGATCTGGGGGCTCGCCCCGCTCGGGTCGCTCTTCACGATGATGTTTTCGAACTGGTCGGTATCCGAGAGCCTGCCGAGGCTGTCGATGGTGAACTGGAAGACCTGGCCCTCGGGGACGGGAGGGGCGCCCAGCTGGCCCGGAGTCACCTGCACGTTCTGGTCCGTCACTGCGGCGAGCACATCGGCCGCTGTCAGGTTAAACTCTTTGAGCCTGTTCGGGTCGAGCCAGAGGCGCATGCTGTACTGGCCGGCGCCAAAAACCCTGACCAGGCCGATGCCGGGCAGGCGTGCCAGCGGGTACTGCATGTTGATCTGGGCGTAATTCGAGAGATAGGCCTCGTCGAACCGGTTGTCTTCGGAATAGAGGCTGACCACCAGGAGGATATTGGTGGAGACCTTCTTTACGTTCACCCCCTGGACCTGGGCGCCGCCGGGGAGTTGGGCGAGGGCGGAATTGACCTGGTTCTGGACGAGGATGAGCGACTTGTCGAGGTCGGTCCCCACGTCGAAGGTGATGGTGAGCGCATACGAGCCGTCGCTGCCGCTCGTGGAAGACATGTAGATCGCGCGCTCCACCCCATTGACGGCCTGCTCCAGGGGCACACCTATCGTCTGCGCGACGACGGACGCGCTCGCGCCCGGATATCTCGTGGTCACCTGTATCGTGGGCGGCGAGATGGGGGGATATTGCTCGACGGGCAGCCGGTAATAGCTGATAGCGCCTATGATGAGGGTGATGACGGCGAGCACGTTTGCAAGGATGGGCCGCTCTATAAAGAACTTGGAGAACACTTAACGCGCCCCCTGTGGTTGAGGGGAGGGCGGCGGACCTTGCCTCTCCGGCGTCACCTTGCGTCCGGGGACGGCCTTCTGTGTGCCTGCCACGACCACCCATTCCTTAGCCGTCAGCCCACTCTCGATCACCCGCATGTGGCCCACCAGGAACCCGATCCTGACGGTGCGCTTTTCCACCGTGTCCTGCGCGTTCACCACGAGCAGAAACACGCCCTGCTGATCGTAGCTGAGCGCTTCCTGGGGGACGAGCAATGCGTCTTTTTCCGCCAGCGGCACGCGGAGCCGCGCATAGAGCCCCGGCATCAGGTTCCCGTCGGGGTTCGGGAAGACCCCTCTCATCTGGAGGGTCCCCGTGGTGGAGGTAAGGCTGATCGAGGAAAAATCGAGGACGCCTTCATGGGGGTGTCCTTTCTCGTTGAGGACGCCCATCGAGACGAGGGCGCGCCCCATCCCCGGCCTCCAGTGTCCCTCTCGCGTGAGCCGGGCGAGGTCGGAATCGCTGATCGTGAAATAGACGTACATGGGGTTGGTCTGGTTGACGGACGCGAGCACGGTGTTATCGCCTGCGCCGACGAGGTTTCCAGGGTCGACGAGCCTCCGGTCGATGCGGCCGTCGAAAGGCGCCCTCACCTCCGTGTAGCTAAGATTGAGCGCCGCGAGGTCGCGGCTCGCCTGCGCGTTCTCCAGGTTGGCGTGTGCTGAATCCCTCTGGTAGCGCCAGTTGTCCACGTCGGACTGGGAAGCCGCCTTGCGGCTGAGCAATTCCGTGTAGCGGACGAATTGCGCCGCGGCGTATTCCAATTGTGCCTTTTGCAGTGCTATCGCGGACTCGGCCTGCCTTAGTGCGTCCTGGTACGTGTTCTGCTGCAGGAGAAAGAGGATTTGGTCTTTCTTGACGAACTGGCCGTCCCGGAAGAAGACCTTTTCGAGATACCCGGCGACCCGCGCGCGAAGCTGCACGGTCATCACGGCCTGCGTGTTGCCCGTCAGATCCAGACGGTCGGTCACGCGACGCTCCAGGGGTTGGGCGACGGTGACCGCCGGCGGCGGCTGGGGCGGCTTCGGCTTCTCCTTGCAGGAGGGGAGGAAAACCGCAAGAAGCAGGCACGAGAGCGCCCGCACGGCTATCCCCCGGATTTGTCCGGATCTCAGCAGCATAGCTTTCGTCTCCATGAGAAGATGCGTCCGAAAGGGACGTACACCATCCTACCAATCGGGAAGCCGGACATCCGGGTGATGCTGCTCCGATGCGGGCGGCATATACGCTGCCGGGTTGAGCAAATTTCCCCAATTGGTCCGTTTTGCCATGACTTCCTTCATCTCCGCCGGCACGACGTCCATTCCTTCCCTGATCTGCCAGCCTCCTCCCAGCGCCCTGTAGATTGCCACGAGGTTGCTCGCTATGTTGCCCAGCGTGGCCACAAAGTTGTCCTGCTCGTTCAGGAGCGACTGTTGGCCCACGAGCACGGTGGTAAAATCAGCCACCCCTCCTTTGTACTGATCGACGGCATGGCCCAGGGCGCCGCTTGCCGCTTCCGTGCTGCGCGCCAGAAACTCGGCCCTTTCCTGTGACCTCAGGAATGCGACGATGGCATCCTCCACATTCTGCTGCGCCGTGAGGACCGTGTTCTGATACGTGACGAGCAGCTCCTGGAACCGCGCGTCCTGGAGGCGGACGTTATTGGTGATCTGGCCGTAGTTGAAAATATTCCACTGCATCCCAGGGCCCCAGGTGTAGTTCCGGCTCTTCCACTGAAACATGTCCCCGAGCGTTGACCCTCCTATGTTGGTGGAAAGGAGGCCGAAATTCCCGGAGAGCGAGAACGCGGGGAAAAGATCGGCCCTGGCAACGCCGATCTGGGCGCCTTGCGCCATCGCCCGGTACTCGGCGGCGCGCACGTCGGGCCTGCGGCGAAGCAGGTCCTCCGGGATGCCCACCGCCACGTGCGGCGGGGGAACGGGGATGCCGGACGAGCCGGCCAGCTTGTCCTCGAGGCTGCCCGGCGGCAGTCCCAGCAATATGCTGAGGGCATGTTTCGTCTGCTGGAGCTGGGTTTGCAGGGTAGGTACGGTTGCCTCCGTGCTGTTGAGGATGGTCCTGGCCTGCTCCACGTCCCTTTCCGAGGCGGTGCCGAACTCCCAGCGCGACTCGGTGAGGTTCAGGTTCTCTCTCTGGGTCTCGACGTTGCGCCGTGCGATCTCGATTCGTTTCTCCAGCGTCCTTATCGCGATATAGTCCGTTGCAACGTCGCCGATCATGCTCACCAGCGCGTTGTCGTAGTCCGCGACGCTTGCGTGCAGGGCCGCATCGGCCGACTCTATGGCGCGCCTGAACCTGCCCCAGAAGTCGATTTCCCACGTTGCCGTGACCCCTATCTGGTCCTGCGCATAGTTGAGGAGGCTCGGGAATGAGGAAAAAGTGGAGTGCTGGCTGAGCCGGTTGTACTGGACCGAGCCTGTGGCCTGCTGGGTCTGTGGGTAAAGCTGGCCCACGGCTATGCCGAGCTGGGCACGGGCCTCGAGGACCCTGACCCCTGCCACACGAAGGGTGAGGTTCTGACGCAGCGCGGTGTCGACGAGCCGGTCGAGCACCGGGTCTTTGAATACCCGCCACCAGGCGCGGCTGTCCACCGGCTCGCTCGTCAGCCGTTCGCCGTCCGTCTCGCGCCAGCTCGCGAGCACGGTCGTGTCCGGCCTGACATAGTCCGGCCCCAGCTTCGTGCACCCGGCGACAAGAAGGACGAGGGCCAGGACGGCCATGTTCGCGCGCATATCATTAATAATCATAAGGGCGGCTTACTCCTTGCGCAATCTTGGGGCATTTGCAAAGCAGGGCATCGATTCGGACCGACCGTCGCCGCGGTATTCTCACCGAAGTTCTGAGGTCTTCTTCCTCCCCGTCTTTGCCGGCGGGACCTGCGCCGCCTTGATGGACCTATCATAAGACGCCCGGTAAAAACGCCACGGGCGCCTTATGATACGTGTAGGCACGCCCCCGGCGAATTTCAAGCCTTGCGGCGCCGGCGTAAAAATTATATGGACGTGAGGCATCAATCCGTGCTACACATTAAACCGTATAGCTTCTTCAAATATCAACCAAGAAAAGCAACGGAAAAGGAAGCATGACAGGAAACGAAGTCCGGAAGGAGGCGTTTTCGGATGTGGAGAGTACCGGTCCTCATTCGCAAGTCCCTCACACCCGTGAGTATCATGGTGGTCCCCCATTCCAAGAATGGGTTGGTGAAGATCAGGATACCAGTCCTTGCTCTCTGCGCCTCCTGCGTCCTTGCCGTCGTCGGCATCTGCTACGTGGCGCACCTGGCGGGTGAGGTGCGCTCGTATTATACGGCGCGCGCCAAATTTCGCGCCCAGATGAGGCAGATGAAGTCGACTCTCGCCTCGCTGCAAGGCACGGAGGACGAAGTACGAGGTCTTCTCGCGCTGAAAGCCGCCCCGCCTTCTCCCGACCCATTAACCGGCACGGGAGAGATGATCGACATGGAAGCCCTGATGAAGCAGGTGCGACAGACGATCGATGCCGTGGCTGAGATAAAAGAGTACCTGAACCGGCGACACGACGCGTTTTTTGCCACCCCCGCGGGCCTGCCGGTGAGCGGCCCGATTACGTCGTACTTCGGCCCGAGAAGCCACCCCGAGGCCGGCATGTCCGCTTTTCACCACGGCTTGGATATCAAAGTGGCTCCGGGCACCCCGGTACGGGCGACCGCGGACGGCATCGTCAGCTTTTCGGGCTGGATGCGCGGCAGCGGCAACGTCGTCGTGGTGGAGCATGGTTTCGGGTGCAGCACGGCCTATGCGCATGGCGCCAGGAACCTCACCCACGTCGGACAACGCGTCAAGCGGGGGGATGTCATCGCGGCGTCGGGCTCGACCGGTTTCAGCACCGGGCCGCACGTACACTACGAAGTATGGAAGGAGGGCTGCCAGGTCGACCCTCTGCTGCCGCTCCTCGCGTCGCTCTCGCCGCAGGCATCGGTGTCGGAACCTCCGGCCCGTAAAACGGAAGTAGCGCACCCTGCGCCCCATCACTCACGGGAGGTGAAATATGTTCGGAAAGAGACAACCGGCAATGGAGACGATCATCGGTGAAGGCACGTTCTTCAGCGGGGAATTGAGCTCGAAGGGGACCGTCCGCATCGACGGCGCGCTGGAAGGACGCATCCGGGCCGACTGCATCATCGTGGGGGACTCGGGGACCATCGTCGGCAACGTCGTATGCAGGGGAATGGTCCTCGGGGGTAAGATAGAGGGGACGGTCCACGCCGCGGAATTGGTCGACATCAAGGCCAACGGGAGTCTTTTCGGAGAGGTGCACGCAGCGCGCCTGGCGGTTTCCGAGGGCGGCGCCATCGAAGGACACTCGTACATGAACAAGACGAAGGAAACCCAGGAGAAGGGCGTGTTACCCTTCCCCAGCGAGAAATAAGCCCGGCCGGGGGCTTATTTTCTTTCTCTCTCCATCATATCGGGTGAGGCCCGCCTTCTTCTCTCCCTCTCCCTTGAGGGAGAGGGCCGGGGTGAGGGTGTTACGGTACGCGGTGCGCCTCATGCCGTTTGACTTTTCCCCCAGAACCGGATAGTTTTTTACCTCATGACCGATTCCTTCATCCCTTCGGTAAAACCCTTGCAGGACGCGCCCGCCGGCGCTTTTTGGTTCGTTTTCTTGCGCCAGAAGCTGCTTGTCTCCATGAATGCGGATACCGCGACAATCCCCTTCGGAGAAGGGCTCGACCGATGGGGCCTCGCCGGGCTGCGGCAGCAGTACCTGGGCACGCTCCGCGGGTTTTCCTGTCACGGTGTGGAGGTAGGTGATAAGACCCCGGCCCCTCCGGGCATGGCGTTCGTGGCCTTGCGTTCCCTTTACGGCATCCTTGAGGAAGGCCCTTTCAAGGCCGCCATGACGGCGATGCATCTGGTCGAATGGAACAGGACAAGCCTGTTTTGCGGCCGGTGCGGGGCGCGGACGGAAGCTGCCGGGGAGGAGCGCGCCAAGAAATGTACAGAATGCGGCGCCCTCTCTTTTCCACGGATATCTCCCGCGGTAATCGTCCTCATCGAGCGGGGAGAGCAGGTGCTTCTCGCGAGGGCTTCCCGTTTTCCCGAAAGTATGCACAGCGTGCTGGCCGGTTTTGTCGAGCCTGGAGAGAGTCTCGAAGAGACGGTTTCACGCGAGATCAAAGAAGAAACGGGCATCCTCGTCGAGGACGTCCGCTATTTCGGGAGCCAGCCGTGGCCTTTTCCCGACAGCCTCATGGTCGGCTTTACGGCTCGTTACGCCTCGGGAGAGATACGCATCGACGGCAAGGAGATCGTGGAGGCCCGATGGTTCGGCGTGGACGACCTGCCGGAAATCCCCGGAAAAATAAGCATAGCGAGAAAGCTGATAGACTGGTTCATCGAAAAACACCGCGCGGCAAAGAAGATCTCCACGGAATAAAAAGCGTTATTGTTTTCCCGCCCATCACCGTTTCCGGCTCGAACCTTCAGCGCTGGAAAGCCCGGCCGCCTCGCTCCCGACCGCGCGGATTGAAATCGCAGACGCCCCGCCCTACGTTAATGAAAAGCCCCTGAGCCTCTTGCATACCGGCTTTTGACGGATGTATCGGGGAAGCGGGCAAGATCCGGGATGAGACGGATACAACCACGTCGGAGGGACTACTATGGGATCACTTGACGTCTGGCCGGGCAGGGCATATCCCCTCGGCGCCACCTATGATGGGACGGGAACCAATTTCTCTCTTTTTTCCGAGGTCGCCGAGAGTGTGGAACTGTGCCTGTTCGACGACTCGGGACAGGAAACACGCGTGAATCTCCCGGAAACGACGGCGTTCTGCCGGCATGGCTACCTGCCGGGGGTCGAGCCGGGGCGGCGATACGGGTTCCGGATCCACGGTCCGTGGGCGCCGGAGAAGGGCTTGCGGTGCAACCCGGCGAAACTCCTCCTCGATCCGTACGCGAAAGCGATAGAAGGACGGGTCGAATGGGATGAGGCCGTCTTCCCGTATCGCTTCGACGAGCCGGAGGGACCCGCCAATGAAAAGGACAGCGCGCCGTTCGTTCCGAAATCGGTCGTAGTCAACCCCTTTTTCGAGTGGGACCGGGACGAGCCGCTGAGACTGCCGTGGCAGGACACCATCGTGTACGAGACGCACGTGAAGGGCCTGACCATAAAGCACCCGGACATACCCGAGGACATGCGTGGCACGTACGCCGGGCTGGGCCATCCGGCGATGCTCGCCTACCTGAAGAAGCTGGGCGTCACGGCCGTGGAGCTTCTTCCCGTGCACCAGTTCATCCACGACAAGCACCTGGTCGATAAGGGCCTGCGCAATTACTGGGGTTA
Source organism: Syntrophaceae bacterium (assembly GCA_003165115.1). GTDB lineage: Bacteria > Desulfobacterota > Syntrophorhabdia > Syntrophorhabdales > WCHB1-27 > BOG-1155. The sequence continues at coordinate 13,654 of PLSJ01000506.1, forward strand.
TAACTCCATCGGGTATTTTGCACCCCATAACGAGTACTCGAACAGGGGCCAACGCGGGCAGCAGGTGCAGGAGTTCAAGCAGATGGTCAAGAACCTCCACGAACAGGGGATGGAGGTGATCCTCGACGTGGTTTATAACCACACCGCCGAGGGCAACCACATGGGTCCGATGCTCTGTTTCAGGGGCATCGACAACGCGGCATACTACAGGCTCGTTGCCGATGCCCCTGCTACTACATGGACTACACAGGCACAGGCAACAGCCTCAACATGCGCCACCCTCACGTGCTCCAGCTCATCATGGATTCCCTCCGCTACTGGGTCACGGAGATGCGCGTGGACGGTTTCCGCTTCGATCTCGCCGCCACCCTCGCCCGCGAGCTGCACGCCGTCAGCAAGCTCTCCGCCTTCTTCGATATCATCCACCAG
>PLSJ01000184.1 GCA_003165115.1 Syntrophaceae bacterium
AAGGGTGAGGTCGCACGCAAGGACGAGGCTGAATCCGGCCCCGACGGCGAGTCCCTCGACGACGCTCACGACGATGGCCGGGATATTCCGGATGAGATCGATGCTCCTGTTGAGAAAATCGGCCATGCCATCCACCTGGACGGCAGGCTCCGCGCTGTCCCTGAACTCGGTCACGTCGCCGCCGCTGCAAAAGGTCTTCCCGGCACCACGGATGACGATAATCGAAGCCTTCTGCGACTCGGCGCTTTTGAGCGCGCGGTAAAGCGCCTCCAGGAGCTCGAAGCTCATGGCATTCTTCTTCTCCGGTCTATTCAACGTCAGGCTGAATACTCCATCACGACAGGATTCCGTTACCACATCCATGAAAGCTCCTCCTTTTGCAATAAGTGGTCTCTTAATATTAGCGCAAAAGCGGTCCTTTGTGCCATTTCTTTCTGCGCTTTACCTTCCTTTTTGCCCTTTTCGGCACGGATTGTCCACCAACCATCTCAGCAGCCATCTCCTGATTCCCCACTCGCGCAGGCCTCATCGCTGAGGGGTGCACGAAAGTGCACGGTTTNNTCTCAAAGAGCGATACCGGTTTACGGAATCTTTGAAACCGGCTCAAAGTGGGCCGGGACAGGCCGTCTCTCCAGAGTATCAAAGTAACGTCCCGGCTGAGTAAGATTTTCCCTCTTTTCCGCTCTCTCTGTCAAAGCGACAAGGAGGGGTGACATCCAGGCACGACAAGGAGGCATGACAAGCAGGAGTGACAAAAAGCATTCTTGGCGGTTTTCTCGCAAAAACAATCACGATAGGCTGTGGGGAGCAGCCGAGCGCTTCTTTCCTCCCTATTCACTTTGCATTGTTTTCAGTTTGTGCAATAGTATGCACGGTAATCCGCAACTTGCAGAACTCTCGCGGTTGGAGGGAAAAGCGAAGGATATAGGATTACGGGAACACAGGGAACGACTGCCTCGCCCTTAAGGGAGAAAAAGTGTTAATTCAAGACCTGACCCCCGCTGACCTCCGATGAAAACATTAGGATACAGATTGCGAAGGAAGGACTGAATCTTCCCATGTCATCCTCGTTAGAAAACAACATACCAATCATGGTAACCTCAGCACGTCTGGCATTGCTCGCTGATCGACGCGATGAGTTTGATCGTGTCCTGGAGACAATTAGCTACACGCGCCCGGAGATCGCCGACATGCTGCTTCGAGAAGATGACGAGCTGTACTATTGGGAGGAAGATATAGGTTCTTCGGCGCCAGGCGGATGACCCATGGGTAGAGGTGAATCAGATCGTTGAAGTCACTCAGCCGCGGATGTCTTTCTGCGCTGTATGCTGGGCTTAGATAGCTCTTTCTCGCGGAAATCCCCCCCTCAGACTATCTACCCTTCGCAGGTGTATCAGGCCGTGACGGCTTACATCCTCTAGTTCCCTGAGAAGCGCCGACGAGCGAGATGCCCCTTGAGCATATCTCGGCAACAAGCGGAAGCACCATGAAAGGCGAGATGGCCGAAGGGTCAAGCAAACGTATTACGGAATCCCGGCTTGGATGGGAGCGTATGGCGCCCTCCCCTATCGGTTGGACGCGAGCAACGATGCCGCCATAGGCAGCGTTACCTCATAACGGGACTATGAGGACACATAGGGCGAATGGACAATTCCGCAGGGATGACGGTGGATTCGAATCGGCACCTTGTTTTAATGACCCCCCCTCACCCTACCCTCTCCCCAAGGGGAGAGGGATAAAAAGGTTTCTCTGCTCATCACAAGGGGCGAGGGAAGAAGAAGGAAAAGACGGGTTACACGCTGTCAATTCCGGCATCGATCATGGTTGTACTCGATGACGGATCGGGTGGACGACGGCATGGTCGGAATCGTGAGGTTTGGATGCGATCTGAGCACTGTAGACCGGAGGCGTACTACTGTACGTCGGAGCGTCACGGGGCGAAGAGCGCGCCAAAGATCGCGACTTTCGACCATGCCGTCGGCCGGCCGCCTGACGGGGCCTTTCGCCGCTTACGCGACCTTGCCGCTGAGTTCGCTTATCGTCTTCGATCCGCTGTACCACAGACCGACAACGAGCTCTTCCTTCAGCCTGTCCACCTCGTGGATCACGTTTTTTGCCGATTGCCCGGACCATTTCAGGAATGGAAGGGCCATGGACGTGAGGGTCGCGCCGAGGGCAAGGGCCTTGGCCATATCGATCCCTGTCCTGATGCCTCCCCCTCCGATGAGCTGCTGCCCCTGTCTCAGCCATTTGCGGCTGCGGACGATCGCGTCCCTGGTGCACGTGCCGAGGCCCTCGTATACCGCATAATCCTTGCCCTGGATGAGACCTTCGACCTTGGGCCAGTTCGTGCCGCCCAGGCCCGCGACGTCTATCCCCGCGATCTTTTTTGTCGCCGCCCAGCGGACGATCGATTCCGGCAGGCCGCACCCCACCTCCTTGAGGAATACGGGGTAAGGGAAATCGTCGATTATCGCCTCCAGCGCGCCAACGGCGCCACTGAAATCGCTCTCCCCGTCGGACTGAAGGATCTCGTGCAGCGGGTTCACGTAGAGGATGATCCCATCCGCGCGGATCGACTCGACAGCCTCAATAAGGTAGTCCCTGCCTCTCTTCGCGTGGACAAGACCGAGATTGGCGAGCAGTGGGATGGTAGGCGCAAGGTCTCTCAGCAGATACGATTCGGCCCCCGCCTTCTTCTCCAGCATGGGCCGCTCCGACCCCACCGCCATGGCTATCCGGCAATGCTCGGCGGCGGTTGCAAGGTTTCTGTTGATGCCGGCCGACCGGGAACCGCCGCCCGTGATGGGGGCGATAAGGAGCGGGATCGAGAGGGTCCGCCCCAAAAACTGGACGGTTGTGTCTATGTCGCCCTTCGCAAAGTCGGGCACGTCTCCGGTGAGGCTCAGGCATTCGAGACACGTAGGGAGATTCGACTCCACGTCGCGGGTAAGACATGTCTCTATATGAGCGTCCTTTATGGGGTTGTAGCCCCGGCTATCCGCTTCCACCCGCTACTCCCGCACGTCTTCCCCGACCAGCCTTCGCCCGGCCCGCTGCACGTCCCGAAAAGCGCTCTCGTGGTCGCGGATCGCCCCTTTCTTATCTATGCCGAGATAGCTGACCGTTTCGTGTTCCCCCACGCTGATGGTCCTGAAAAAGGCCTTTGCCGTCGCCCCGCCGCACTGGACGCCGATCTCTTTTTTCATGCCTCCCACGAGCAGAAGCAATCCCTTTCTGCCGTTCTCACCTTCGGGGATAGGCTGCTTCAACAGATATTTCTCACACCAGAAGGCCTGGCACCTGTCTATCATCGTCTTTGCCTGCGCCGAAAGGCCGAAAAAGAAAATGGGAGAGGCCAGGATAAACCGGTCGGACAGCCGGATCGCGTCGCTTATCGACGCCATGTCGTCGGTCCGTACGCACCGCCCTGTCCCCTCGCACCCCCCGCAGTCCTGACACGGCCTTATGTTCATCTCGTTCAGGGCGAATTTCGTCACCACGTGACCGGCCTCTTCGATCGACCGGATTGTCTCGGTCAGGAGTAAATCGATGTTCCCCCCGATCCTCGGCGAGCCATTGAAGGCGGCTACTTTCATGCGAGCTTCCTTATTTGAGTTTTCCGAAGACGAGCGTGATCTTCTCGTCCCCGTGCTTGCGCTCCACGTCCATGCGTATCTCGATGCTGCTGTCCCTGATACCCACCGCCAACGGCATCTCGCCCTTTTCGCCCTCTATGTGGCTGATCTGCCGTGCCGCCTCTATCACCATCCCGCCTATCTCGGCGCCCGGCGTCGGCAGCTCCGTATCCCTGTACTCGGCCTCCGCTTTCACGGCGCCGTTCGCGGTCCTTTCCAGGCTGATCTTCTTTGCATTGCGGTCGACGCCGTGAAGGATCGCCAACGCGAGCCATTTCAGGGCAGCCTCCCCTTTGTCCGCATCCTTCCCAAGCTGAGCCATCTCCTTGAGGGGATCGGTCTCGGCGAAACAATCGCACAACTCCTGCATCCTCTGATGGGGCGTTCCCATGTCTCTCATGACTGAACCTCCATTTTACGCGATAAAGAAGCGTTTTCTCAACACTAAAGGTAAGCACCGGCGCTTGTCCCTGCAAGGCAGGCGCCCGGTCGCGGAAGCGGAAGCGACCCCGCCGGTGCGCGCCAAGGTTGACGATCTTCTTTTCGGGAACTAAAGTTAGCTAGTGCGGGCGGCGCACCGGCCCGCGTGTAGGGAGAAAGCTGCGCACAAAACAAAAAGGGCCGCCCCGGCCGCTCGTCCGGGCGGGTCCATTCCAGGGAGATTACGATGATCGAAAAACTTCTCGTGCCCACCGACGGCTCGGAGACGTCCAGGAAAGCGGCAAAATACGCCTTCTCATTGGCCGCGCTTTCCGGCGGAAGCGTCACGCTCCTCAGCGTCATCAACAGGGACCTCTTTATCGGCAAACCCACCATACCCGCCACGATGACCCCCACCCATATCGTGGAATCCCTCGAAGATTTCCTCAGACAGGCCGCCGAACAGGACATGCAGGAATTGGAGAAGCTGGGCGGGCAAAAGGGGGTCGGAACACGTCAGGTAATCAGGTACGGACACCCGGTCGAGGAGATCATAAAAGAGGCGGAGAGGGAAAAGGCCGACCTCATCGTGATGGGCTCCCATGGGAAAAGCGCCCTGAACGCCGCCGTCCTCGGAAGCGTCACCTTCGGCGTCATCCATACGGATACGAAGATACCGGTCCTTATCGTCCGGCGCTCCTAGCACCGGACGCCCCCTTCTACCCGAACCGGGCGCTCCACTTTTCACTTCCTCTTTTTGCGCATTGGCTCTCGCTTGCGCGGCGCTTCAGGCTTGCGGTCGGGAGGAGTTTGTGCTACCGTCTGGAAGCCGCGCCGCGCGGTTTAGCCTGTACGGTGAAAGCGCCTCGAAGGCAACCGGAAAGCGACGGATGAAAGGGCGGGATGAAAATAACCCCTATCGATATCAACGCCGACTTCGCGCGTGCCCTCGACCTCATGGAACATTCGACCCGCCACGTCTTCATCACCGGGAAGGCGGGCACGGGGAAATCGACGCTCCTTGACCTCTTCCGAAGGACCACTCACAAAGAAGTCGCGGTGCTCGCGCCCACGGGCGTGGCCGCCCTCAACGTGCAGGGTCAGACGATCCATTCCTTTTTCAATTTCAAGCCTGGCGTCACCCCTGACAAGATCAGGAAGGTCCATGATGGAGATATCTACAGGGAGTTCGACACGATCATCATCGACGAGGTCTCCATGGTGCGCGCCGATCTTCTCGATTGCGTCGAAAAGTTCCTGCGTCTGAACGGCGCCCGGCGCAACAAGTGGTTCGGAGGCGTGCAGATGGTCTTTATCGGCGACCTCTATCAGCTCCCGCCTGTCGTCACCGCGCCGGAGAGGGAGATCTTCACGCACCGGTACGAAACGCCCTACTTCTTCTCCGCGCAGGTCTTCAAGGAACCGACGTACGACATGGAGCTGATCGAGCTGGAGAAGGTCTATCGCCAGACGGAGCCTGAATTCATCGGTCTCCTCAATGCCATCCGGAACAGGTCCTGCACCGACGCCGACATCGAAAAGCTGAACGAGCGGCTGGACCCTGGGTTCGTCTCCCCCGACGACGCCTTTTGCGTCACCCTGACCAGCACCAACGCGCTCGCCGCGGCCCGCAACGCGGAGAAGCTCGACGCCCTTCCCGGCCCGCCCGAGCACTATACGTCCACCATCACCGGTACCTTCGACCGCTCCTCCCTGCCCGCGGAGGAGACCCTGAATCTCAAGCCGGGCGCACAGGTGATGCTCGTCAACAACGACAAGGCCGGCCGGTGGGTAAACGGGACGATAGGCATCGTCTCGGCCCTCAAGGAGCCCCGCGGCGAGGAAAACCCCGTGCACGTGACGCTCTCCGATGGCGCGCTTGTCGAGGTGCCGCCCTGCACGTGGGAGATCTTCGAGTACCAGTATGACAGGGCCACGAAACGCATCAGTGCCAGAAAGACGGGCACCTTCACCCAGTATCCGATCCGCCTTGCCTGGGCGGTCACCATCCACAAGAGCCAGGGCAAGACCTTCGACAGGGTCGTCATCGACATAGGCCGGGGCGCGTTTGCCCACGGCCAGGTCTACGTGGCGCTCAGCCGCTGCACGAGACTGGCCGGCATCACGCTCGTCCAGAAGATCACGAAGGCCCACATCCGGGCGGACTGGCGGGTAGCCGATTTCCTCACGAGGTTCCAGTACAGGAAGGCGGAAGAGAGGATGGGCATCGACGAGAAGCGCCGGGTCATCGAAGACGCCATGAGGCGCGGACTTAACCTGGAAATCCTCTACCTCAAGCCCGACGACACGAAGTCGCGCCGCACCGTGCGGCCGATCTCCATAGAAGAGATGGAATACAGGGGGAAAGCCTTCGAAGGTCTCAGGGCTTATTGCTGCTTCCGAAAGGGCGAACGCACTTTCAGGATCGACCGGATACTGGAGATAGCGTACGACGTCGGGGGCGCGTGAGACCGGTGTCGGGGTGGCCCGGCGTCACTTCTCTTCGGGCTCGAGTCTGTCGGGGGGTGTTCCGGCGCTGCGGGATTCGTAGCTGTCAGACCCCGTTTCCTCCTGGGGCGCCAGCTCCTCCGCAACGTCCTCTATTGTCCTCGTACCGGTTTATGCGATCTTACCGAGCCGTTGGACCAGGTCGTGGAGCACTTTTTCACGCCTTTCCAGGGCCTCCCTGAAATCCCGCCTTTCCGTGCGATGGATTTCGACCTCCAGATGAGCGGTATAGTTATCGATTACGCTGCGGAGCACTTTCGCCTCTTCGTCATTCAAATCCAGTTGAGCCACGGGACCCCTCCTCTCCCAAGTTATGTCTTTCTTTAGAAAATATAACCGTGAAATAAGGTCTTGCAAGCGCGGGTGAACCGCTCGGGGGCGAAGGAGCCTGTCCGCTTTATTGCGGCGGGTACAAGCCCTGCACGCCCGTCCGGATGAACATGATCGCAATGCTCGCGAGGAGCAGGACGAATACCTTCGATATCGCCTCCACCCACCTGCGGCTGACATACCGGAGAATGGTAAGTGAATATTTGAAGATCGCTCCGGCAAGGAGCAAATTGAGCAGCAGGGAGACGAAAACATAGAAGAAGCCGAAAGAATTGAATATGATGAGGGACGTGGTGAGCACCGCCGGGCCGGCGAGAAGCGGCACACCGAGCGGCACGACCGCAAATAAGTCCTCCTGTCCGGCCAGGTCGTCCCGGCCTCCGCCTATCAGGTCCCTCGCCGAGATGATAAAGAGGATGATGCCTCCCGCAATCAGGAAATCGTGAATCGATATATTGAGATAATGAAGTATCTTGTTGCCGATGACAATGAAGACGAGGGTGATGAGAAAAGCGGTAATGATGGAATCGCGGAGGACCTTGGCCCTCTTCGGTTTATCCAGGTCTATGGAAAAACGGGCATAGAGAGGGAGAACGCCCAGGACGTCAAGGGCAAAAAACAGGGGAATAAACGATTTCAGGAAACTTTCCCACATGTAACGTGGTCCCCGGGGCGCATAAGCCCCGTGCCGGCTATAGGGCCGATGACCCTTTCTCCCTGATCACCACCTTGTTCTCCGACAACGACACCGAGACGATCTCCGCATCAAGCACCTTCTGTTCACCGAAGATCGTCTCGAACCTCAGCCCGTCGGATTCTTCCTCTATCAGGTACACGTCCCTGAGCAGCAGGGTCTCTTCGTCCTTTTCCTGCTTGAAAACCTTTACTTCGCACATCTGCCTGTCTCCTTCTCTATCATGTCGACCAAAAGGCCGACCATCTGGGGGATCGAATGCTCACCCTTGCCCACCACGACCACATTTTCCTGCGTGACCGGCAGGACGTATTTCACCGCGACAGATTCCGTTATCGCTTTCGCCATCCGTGGGGTCAATTCTCCCAACATGGAATTGGCCATGAGGATGTTCATGGTGCCGACGATAATATCCGCCTTCCCGACGGTCACGGCAACCGCGTTCTCCCCGGACGCCCCCCTGTTGGCCCTTGCCTTCATCATGCTCTGGGTGGCCACCGAGTTCGTCCCGAGGGCGATGACCTCTATACGCTCCTTCAGACGCTCCTTAAGCTTTTCGATAATAATGCTTCCGATCTTCCCGCCCTGGCCGTCCACCACGCATATGATCATCGGGGAAACCCGATCCGGAAAAATGGAGAAACCAGCCTTCGGCACACACCGCTCATAGCTTTCCGCCCTTTTAGCACTCGTCGCTTACACACCCCGCCTATACATAGTATATAGGTTCCGGGCAGGCTTGCAAACTCCTCTCTCTCTTTCGTTCATGCGCATCCGCGCTCGTCCATGAGAGGACATGCCGGGCAGCTGGGCCTCTTTTTGCAATATCGCTGGCAGAGGCACACAAGGAGCGCGTGAAACTCGTTAAATATATACGTATCCCGTGGAAGATTATCCATGAAAAACTTCTGCACGTCATGATAATCGTCGCTGCCTTCGTAAAGACCGTGGTTCTTCAGGAACCGCTTCGTATAGGCATCGACCACGAAAACCGGCCGGTCGAGCGCATAAAGCAGTATGCTGTCCGCCGTTTCGGGGCCTACCCCTTTTACCGACAGCAGATGCTCCCGAAGCTGCCAGGTCGGCACCTGCCGCATATGATCGATAGATGCGCCATACCGGACGTGGATGTCCGTGATGAGTGCTTTCAGCCGCTTCGATTTCACCCGATAAAATCCCGCGGGGCGGATAACGTCGGCGAGGCGGTCTTCTTCCATAAGGTGGAGGGCATCCATATCCAGAAGACCCTTCGCCCTCATGTTGTCGATCGCCTTCTCCACGTTCCGCCATGACGTATTTTGCGTCAGAACGGCCCCTACCATGATCTCCAGAGGGGAGTCACCGGGCCACCAGTGACGCTGCCCGAATGCGGTAAGGAGTTTCTCGAATATCTCCCGGAGTCGTTTTGTCATTTTTCCCGTTCGCCGGACAACCGGTCCGATGCTTCGTTTCAACGGCCTGCGCGCTCGGATGCGGGCGCTTACAACCAGTTAGGCTACCATAAGGAAGGACCCTTGTGAAGTCCCCCAATAAGGCCTGTAGGATATTAGACTTGCACCGAGCGTCTAAGTATGCGAAAGTAAAGGGCTCGGAATTGTCTACCAGGAGGTCCGTGTGAGCTTCATCCCTGTCAGGTCTATCAGGACCCATCTGCTCCTGCTCGTTTTAGTGTCCGTTTTGCCCGCTCTCGGCCTTATCCTCTACTCCGGAATGGAACGCCGGTCCCATGATCTGGAAGAGGCTAAGGCCGATTCCCTGAGAGTGATACGCAACCTGGGCTACGACCATGAGCGCACGGTGGAAAGCACGCGGCAATTTCTCATGACCCTTGCCAGGTTACCCGATGTGCAGAAGAAAAACGGTCCCGCCTGCAGCAGGCTCTTCGCCCTGCTGCTTCGGGAAAGCCCGCTGTATACAAGCATCTTCGCGGTGGACTCCCGTGGGTCGGTCTTCGCCGGCGCCCCCTTTTCCGACCCGTTCAGCGTGCACCGGGAAAAGCTCTTTCAGGACGTCATGCGAACCGGGACGTTTTCCGTGGGGGAACACTTCGCGGGCACAATGTCGAACGGCCAGGTACTCGCGTTCGCCTATCCCATATTCGGTCCCAAAGGTCGCTGCACCGGGTTGGTGGTGGCAAGTCTCGACTTTGACCGCTATGGCGCGATGTTCACGAAAACGAAACTGCCGGAAGAATCCACGCTGGCGATGTTCGATCACGGGAACGTTTATCTATACCTGTCCCGCAAGGCGGCGGCCTCCGTGGGGAAGAAAGATGCGCCGAAAAGGGTCGCGTACATGACCGGCCGGGCCGCGGAAGGCACGTTCACCGACAAAGACTCTGAAGGCGCGAGGCGCCTTTATGCCTATAAACGGTTCTATCTGAGTGGAAGCACCGCGCCCTATCTCTTCATGCGCGTCGGCGCGCTGGAGAAGAAGGCACTCTTTCCGGCCAGAAAGACCCTCTTCCGGAACCTGGCCTTCCTCTGCTCGGCCATCGGCCTCGCGATGGCGTCGGCGTGGTTTCTTGGGGGAAGCCTCATCGTGAAAAGGCTGAATGTACTCACGGACGCCTCACGGCGGCTGGGACAGGGAGACCTCGCGGCGCGCACCGGTCTGGCCCATTGGGGCGACGAGCTGGGGCAGGTCACAAAAGCGTTCGACGCGATGGCGGCACGACTGGAACAAAGGGAGTCGCACGCGGCGCTGGCCGAGGAAGCACTCCGGCGAAGTGAGGAGAAATACCGGAATATTTTCGAGAATGCCGTCGAGGGCATATTCCAGAGCACACCCGATGGGCGCTTTTTGAGCGCAAACCCTGCCTTTGCCCGGATAGCCGGATACGTTTCCCCCGAGGAGCTGCTGGCGGCAGTTACGGACATTCAGAATCACGTCTACGTCGACCCCGAAGACCGCAGGAGATTCAGGGAAACCATCGAGAGAAACGGCTTCGTCAATCAGCATGAAGCGCAGTTTTACCGGAAAGACGGAACCAAGCTCTGGCTTTCCCTCAACGCGCGCGTTGTCCGTGACCCCGCCGGGAACGTCCTTTGTTATGAGGGCATAGGCGAGGAGATCACCGAGAGGAAGCACGCGGAAGAGGCGCTGACCGCGGCCCACAGGCAGGTCCTCGACATTATCGAGTTCCTACCCGACGCCACCCTGGTCATCGACAAACAGCGGAAAGTGATCGCCTGGAATAAGGCTATGGAGAAAATGACGGGCGTCGTGAAGGAAGAAATGCTGGGAAAGGGAGACTACGCCTACGCCGTTCCCATCCGCGGAGAACGCCGGCCCCTCGTTATCGATCTGATATTCCAGAACGGCGAAGGGATGACGAAGTGTTTTGGGGCCGTCCGCAAAGAGGGAGACTCGTTCTTCTCCGAAGCCACCATGCCCCCGGGCTCGCCGGGAGCGGGCTCGTACCGGTCGGTAAAGGCATCCCCCCTCTTCGACGGCGAAGGGAACGTCATCGGCGCCATCGAATCGATAAGGGACCTCACGGAGCTCAAACGCATCGAAAAAGAGCTGTGGGAATCGGAAGAGCGCTACCGGACCGCGATAGAAAGCTCGAACGACGGCATCGCCATCATGAAGGACCGGAAACACCTCTACGTCAACAAGAAATACCTTCAGATTTTCGGCTTCAACGGCCCGGAAGAGGTCCTGGGCCAACCGGTGATGGAGCTTACGGTGCATGAAGACGACCGCGAGAGGGTCGCCGGGATCAACGACAGACGCAGCCACCGGGGCGAAGAGGCGCCCGACTCGTACGAGTTCAAGGGTGTGAAAAGAAACGGCGGCGGCGTGTTCATCGAGGTGTCCGCGACGCAAACGACGTACCGGGGAGAACCGGTGACGCTGGCCTATCTCAGGGATATCACCGGGCGAAAAAGTCTCGAATCCCAGCTCCTCCAGGCCCAGAAGATGGAGGCCGTGGGCCAGTTGGCGGCCGGCGTGGCCCACGACTTCAACAACATCCTGATGACGCTCATGGGCTACAGCAACCTCCTGCAAATGAAGATGCACGCGGATGACCAGCTCCGGGTCTACGTGGACCAGATCATCGCTTCCACGGGGAAGGCCGCCAGTCTCACTCAAAGCCTTCTCACCTTCGGCAGAAAGCAGGTGATGGAGCTTAAGCCCCACACGGTTGCCACCCTCGTGAAAGATGCTTCGACGCTCTTCCGGCGGCTTCTGCCGGAAGATATGGAGCTTACGGTCACCCTCGGTGAGGACGTCACCGTCATGGCGGACATCACGCAGATCGGCCAGGTGCTCATGAATCTCGCAACGAACGCACGGGACGCCATGCCGAAGGGGGGCGCACTGAAAATAGAGACCATGACCGTGCAGATCGATAAAGATTTCAAGAGAATCCATGGATACGGAGATCCCGGTCGGTACGCCGTTATCTCCGTGACGGATACCGGCACAGGCATGGACGCAAAAACAAGAGAAAAGATCTTCGAGCCTTTCTTCACCACGAAGGGGGCGGGGAAAGGGACGGGCCTCGGCCTTTCCATAGTATACGCCATTGTGAAGCAGCACGGCGGGTACGTCACCGTTTACAGCGAGCAGGGCCTGGGGACGATCTTCCGCATTTACCTGCCGGCGGTGGAAACCAAGGCCCTCGATATGAGACCGGTCCACCTCGACGCGCCCGGCGGCGTCGAGACTATCCTTTTCGCGGAGGACAATCCCGACATTCGCACGATGGCCTCCGACATACTCGGGTTAGCGGGATACACCGTGATAGAGGCAACGGACGGCGCAGACGCAATCGGGAAGTTCAAGGAGCATCGGGGCAGGATAGACCTCCTCGTTTTCGACGTCGTCATGCCCATCATGAACGGAAAGGAGGCGTATCAGGAAATCGTGGCCATCGAAAGGAATATAAAGGCAATTTTCATGAGCGGCTACACCGGTGACGTGGTCCTGGAAAAAGGCATCCGCAAAGGCGCGGTAGAATACGTCTCCAAGCCGCTCTCGCCGGACCAGCTCCTGCGCAAGGTCAGGGAGGTGCTCGACGCGGGCAACGGACGGCACCACAGGCCGAAAGTGAGCGAAGAGAAGAGCTAAGAAAGAAACACTGGAAAAAGGCACAGGAAAACCTGTATAATAAAGAGCAGCGCAAACTGCCCCAAAAGGGGCTGAATCACATATGCCGACGTGGCTCAGTGGTAGAGCGAGTGATTCGTAATCACTAGGTCCGGGGTTCAAATCCCCGCGTCGGCTCACTTTTGTTCAAGCAATCACGCCATATTATCCAACTTCCTGCCCCCAAAATACCGTCCCTGGACCGTCCCCAGAACGTAAGGGACGCCATTAGCGAAAGTTCCTCCTCGAACAGAAAGTGCAAAACCCTTCGCGCAACAGGAAACCACCCACGTCATAACGATGTAGTAGTGAAACGAGTGATCGAGGCCCGTTTTGCCGCGTATTTCCGTAGTGCGAAAAGTGCTTTCGCACGATTTCGCACCGGAGGGTACGAAAAGGCCCACCGAAAGCCGGAATCCGACGATTTTTCATTCGCGTCATCGCTGCGACTGATTTCTTCGCCAAAACTCGCGACTACTGTTCTTATCCGCGTACACCTCGAACGATCAACAGCAACTCTCTTCTCCGCATTTTCTCGGGGGGTAACATATAGAAATTATATATCGGGAGGATTTCTGTGGAAGAGCTGAAGGAATATGTCGATCTCGCGGCGAAGGAAATAAGCGAACTTCCCATTCAGGGGCAGCTGGCGTTCATGACGGCCCTCGCCTCTCACCTGGGCAACGACGACGACGCCATCACGGAGTTGATCGAAGCGATGATCGAGAAGACGAAGAGATACGAGAAGATCACCAGGTGGATAACGAAGCGCTTCGAGAAGGACCTGACGTTGACCCCCAAGCGCGTGGCCGCGGAGTGCGTCTACTACCTGAAGGTCAACTCCAAAATGATGCCCTTCCTCATAAGGACGGGCCGGAGGGTCAAAGACAAGCTGCGCCACCGGAAATCCTACGCGGCGCGCAAGAAGGACCCTTCCAAATGATAATAGACTGGATAGTCCGTTTTATCGATGAGCGTGTCGAGGCGGAAAAAGCGAAAGCCGCCAAGAAGGACGAAGCTCCTCCGGTCGTTCCCTCCCTCGCTGAACCCCCGCCCCGCCCCCGATCCCAGCCTCCGAGACCAATCCGACCACCTCTGCCTGAGAAGCCTGGAGGTCTCTCGATGAGAGCGGAGCGCTTCCTCACTGACGTTGTCGAACCTCACCAGGACGGCTTTCATTCCCTTAACCTGCTGGAGGTCGTCTATGATCTCGTGATGATACTCGATGAACACGGCTTTTGCCCTTCGGTGGTCCAGACGCTGAAGCGCCACGACGCAGACGCCGCCCTCGATGGGAAGTTCCTCTCGCTGGTGTCCCTCGATGAGCACTCCTATCGGGTGGCCCGCATGACGGCTGACCTGTACCGGGAAGGCAGGAGAGGGCGGGACTGCGAACTCCTGACGCCCGGCCTCGTGATCGCGGG
>PLSJ01000232.1 GCA_003165115.1 Syntrophaceae bacterium
AGGTAGCCGGAGTTATTCTTGGCCGTCTCCCCGGCCTCGGCCTCCTTGATGGGAATGCCGGCGGCCTGATCGAGCCTACGTGCAAACGTGGCGGTGAAATTCGGAGGCATGTGCTGCACGATGAACACCGCTGCCCCGAGGTCGGCGGGAATCTCGGGGAGAACCTCGAGGAGCGTCTTCGGGCCGCCCGTGGAGATGCCCAGGACAACCGCCTTTTTGAGCGGCCCTGTCTGGATGGCCTGTTTTACCGGCGGCGGCGCAACCCGCTCCTTGGCTCTCCGTAATCTGTTCGCTATCCGTTTCAGCGTCCCGTCCTTGGCCGCCGCCTTCACCTTCTGGCGTATCTCGTCCGAGACCTTCCTGATATTCATCGAAACAGTACCGCCCGGCTTCGACACGTAGTCGAATGCACCCAACTCCAGCGACTCGAAAGTGGCCATGGCCCCCTCCTGTGTGAGGGAGCTGACCATCACCACCGGGCAAATCCCGTCCGCCACGATATACTGGAGCGCGGTGAGCCCGTCGGTGCCGGGCATGTTCACATCCATTGTCACCACATCGGGCTGGAGGGCCCTCGCCTTGATGACCCCGTCTTCACCGTCCCTGGCTGTCGCGATTACTTCAATGGCAGGATCTGCCTCCAGGAGCTGCTTCATGGCCTTACGCATGAAGGCGGAGTCATCAACGACGAGGACCCTTATCTTTTTACCTTTTTGCATTACCTGATCCGCCTATCTTTGAACTTTCGTTCTGCCCGGCTGCCTGGAACGCGGCGCGGCATCGGTTTGAGGTTCCCGTCCGGCTGTCGCTTCCCCGGCCTGACCCTGCTCTGACACCCTGCTTAGCTCCTTCTGCTCCTTCATGCTGAGTATCTTCGACACATCGATAAGAAGGATCATGCGGTTGTTGTTGTCGATCTTACCCAGGCCCTTGATAAACTCTGTTTTGGAATCTCCTTGGATCACCTCCGGCGGGGGCTCGATGTATCTCTGGGTGAGACGTATCACCTCGGATACCGCGTCGACGATGAGGCCCGTGAGTTTTCCGCCCATGTTGATGATCATGACCCTGGTCGATTCATCTCGCGTGCCTGCTTCCATATCAAACCGCTTCCGCAGGTCGATGGCGGGGATGACATTGCCTCTCAGGTTCATCACGCCCTCCACGAAGGATGGGGCCCGTGGCACGGAGGTGATATGGTCGAGCCTGTTGATTTCCTGCACATCCTCTATACCCAGGCCGAACTCCTCCTTACCCAGCCTGAACGTCACGAGCTGGATCTCATCCTCTTTGGCGGCCGTCCTCGGCCCATCCGTCTCAACGGTCTCCGTTCCCATAGCCTTCAACTCCTTTACGATCTCTGTATCGAGAATCTTTGCGTCATCGAGCAGCATGATGAGACGCTTTCCCTGGTCCAGCTTCACGACACCCATCAGGTTCTGGGACTTTTCCGTGCCGAGAATGGTCGGCGGAGCGTCAATGATACTCTCGGGCACCCTGATGACCTGCTGCATCCGGTCGACGAGAATGCCTACCGGCATGCGCCCGGTCTCGACGACGAGCACCCTCTGGTCCTCCTGCATGCATGCCGTGACGGCCTGCTTGAGATCCGCCATCGTGGTGAGGAATTGCTCCGAGACCGGCATAACCTCGCCTTCGAAGACTTTTAGGGCCTCTTCCTGCGACTTCTCTTTTTGGGCCGTCATGATCGATACAGCGCCCGCATGGAGCCTCTGGTGCACCAATCTGATGGCCTGGATCACCCTGCCGATCTCCTCGCTGGAGGTCCTGAACGTTTCGAGCCATTTTCCGAAGCCGCAAAGGGCATGGTCGGTAATTCCGGCGAAATGGCTGCCTGCTTCAACGGCCTGCTTCAGAGATTCTGTCCAGCGCGTGTGAAACTGCTCCGCGTCGTCGAGTACGGCCGTAATATCGTCAATGAGGGAGGCGGCATCGAATAGTTTTCTGATGTCAACAATGGGGAGAAGCGTATCCCTCACCGTAAAGATACCGAGTACGTACGAAGGCGCCTGCGGCACCTCCGTGATGCGGCCCACCCTCAAGACCTCCCTGACCGACTCTATGGGAAAACCATATTCTTCCTCGGCAACAAGGAATGTCACAAGCTGCATCTCCTTCACCCCGGCTGCGAGGTCGGTCGTTGCCTCCCCTGCTTTTGCCGCAGCCTGCCCGCTTTCTCCCCGGGCCTTGCCGCCTGCGTTTATGGCGCAAAGATTCTCTACTTCAAGCTCCATGATGATCTTTTCGCCGTTCCCTGTTTTTATCACATTGTTGATGTAGCGCACGTCCACCCCTGAGGCGAGAAGCTTGGGAGGGGCCTCGATGCTCGCATTCTCCATGCTGACCACGCCCTTCACCCCATCGACCACGACGCCGGTGAGCGTCTTGCCCGTATCGATCACAAGGACACGCGTGCTATCGGTGACGTCGGAAAGATGGACCCCGAGCCGCATCCTCGCATCGACCACGGGCAGCACATTGCCCCGGAGGTTTGCGAGGCCGGTCAGGTAATCGGGCGCCCTCGGCACGGTGGTGATATCAGGGTATCGCACAATCTCCTTTACCCTGCTTATCCCTATCCCGAAGAGCTCTTTCGCAACGTGGAAGGTGACGATCTGCTCATCCTGAATGGATGCAGCAGTAGTTCTCTCATTCATGCCTGCCATGGCCCACCCCCCTTACATGTTCTGCATTTCGTCGGCAAGGGAAGATATCTCCTCGATTGCCTGGGAGAGTTCCTGGAGCCCTTTTGCCTGTTCCTCGCCGGCGGATGCGGCCTCTCCAACCGCTTTCGAAGCCTCTTCGGACGCGGCGCCGATCTGCTCGATCCCCTTCTTTGCCTGCTCGATGGCGGCAAGGGATTCGGTGGCGCCGTTGAGGGCGGTATCCATGGCTTTTTCCACGGTGACCATGTCCACTTCCACCTTGACGAGGTTGGCAGTCGATGCCTTTGCCCGTTCCGCTTCCCCGAGAGCGGCACGCGCCGCAAGCTCCACATCCTGCGCGCACTTTGTGATCTGATACCCGAGGGACCGGACCATGTCCTTTATCTTGTCCGCGTTTTCGGCGGATTCGTTGGCGAGGTTTCTAATGTCTCCCGCTACCACTGAAAAGCCCCGTCCNNTATCTTCCTTGCCTTCTCATCAAGGAGGCGGATGCTCTCGACGCCCTTCATGTTGTCCGCGCCCGCCTTGTTGACGTTCGTGATGAGCTCGTCCACGGCTATCTTGTTGGTGCCGAGGGAACCCGCCATCTCCTTGCTCTGTCCCAGCAGCGTCGTTGCCCTGCCTTCTATCTGCTTTGCAGCCGCTC
>PLSJ01000106.1 GCA_003165115.1 Syntrophaceae bacterium
ACTACGGCTCCTGGGTGAAGAACCCCTAAAGCGTCTGTCGGGCGGCAACAGCACTCTATATGCGAAGGGCGAGCGACCGGGCCTGGTCTTCTATTCTCAACAGGTCCCGCGCGCCGGGAAGGCCCCTGATATCCCCCATTCTCCCGAGTGTGCTGTTCTCCTCCGACCCGTGGAACTCGCTCAACACGTACCATTCATCGACCACGAGAAAACCGAGATGCTCGAAGAATTGACCGACGTACTTGCCCGCAGGGACGGCTTCCCTAATGCCCGTGTGAGGCCCCGAGTAAGTACAGAACACCAGGGCCTTCTTTCCGTCCACGCCGGGGGCGGTGAGCCGGATCCGCCCCTCCGTTTTGTAGCGGGCGAACTTCGCCTTCAGGTAGTCGTCGGCAGGCTTCGGCGGATGCCAGGCGTGAGAGGGGATTCCAAAGCAGACCAGGTCATAATCGAAAAAATCGACGTCATCCGCGTCCCGCACCTTCCTGATCGAAGCCTCGAACCCGCCGTCCCCCAGGCCCTTGTGGATGCTGAGCGCCACCTTCTCCGTGTTGCCCGTATGGGTCCAGTACAATACCACTGCCTTTCGCATTGTTATCCCTCACTTTTTCATTACGTGAGTCATGCCGCGAACGTGTATCTCGTCCCCGCCGTATTCAGGATGAACTGCTCCGGCATCGCTTTAGAGAAGGCCATGGTCGCCTCAAAGCCGCTGCAATGTGCGGGAACGATGTAAGCGGGGTCTATCGACTTTAAGTCCGCTATGGTCCTCTCGATAACTTCCGGCTTTGCGTTGACCAGATGGAAACCGCCCACGACCGCGAATACCTTCTCTATTCCCGCCATCTTCTGCACGTGTTTCACGGTATTGACGATGCCCCTGTGGGCGCATCCGGACAGGACGACGAGTCCTCTCCCTTTCACGTTGAATGCCATGGCCCGCTCGCCGGGAAAGGAGTCGCCCACGACCGCGTCGCCCCGCTTTACGAGGAGTGTGGGCGACACCTTCTCATACTCGGTGACCTGTTCCACATGACCCGAAAAGTAGCCGCCCGGTATTACTTCGGTGACGTCCCTGACCTCGGCGACCCGCACTAGGCCGGAGGCGTCTATGTCGGCCTTGTTGAACCGGCCGATGTCGAGCCTCTGCGTCGTGCCCGGCACCAGGGAGTACCTCTGAGCAAAGGCTTCCTCACCCAAATAAAGGGGCGTCCCTTTCTTTATCTTAGTGCGGTTCATGGCCAGCATCTGCGTGGAGGCGCCCCAGTGGTCGAAGTGGCCGTGGCTCAGGCCGAAAGCATCTGCCTTGCCCACGTCGATGCCGAGGACGTCCATATTGTTTTTCACGCCCTGCGCATCGAGACCATAGTCGAAGATGAAGCCGCTCGCCTTGCCGTTCGATGTCGTTTCGATGAAGCACGACAGGCCGTGCTCGGCGTGCATCCATTTTCCCGGCTGGGTGCGGAACCTCTTTGTCACCGGTGCGTCCGGCCTGAGCGCGTCATAGTAGTTGTCCGTGATGATGGTAATCACCACCCTGTCAACTTCCGTCATCTTCACCGCGCCATAAGCCCTGCCTGTTCCGCCCATCACCCCTCCCGCCATCAGCACCGCCCCGGCGCCGACGGTCGTTTTCAAGAAATCCCTCCGGCTCATCCCCTCTTCCATAGATCGACCTCCCCTTTTTTTGACATATACTTTCGTACGACGTACGCAAAGCAGAAGCACCGCCCATCGGGCAACGGCGTCATGCCGACTCCCGCTCTTTGACGATCTCGTTCTTGATGAGGGAGATGAGGGACTCAAATACGGGAAACACGTCCGTCCTGAACCTGCCTGCCACGAGAACGATCATGATGTCATCGCCTACGCGCAGGTCTCCGCTTCCGATCCGGACCCGGATGTCCGCAATGCCGTCCTTCTTTTTATATTCCGTGATGACTGTTTCCAGCTTCACTTTGTCGTATGCCAGGTTCATCCCTGTCACGGGCTTTCCGGCCTTCGAGGTGGCCCGGACGATCCCATTGTGCACGAGAATCATCCCCAATGCCTCCGGGTCGGCGTTCTTCTTTAATTCCTCCAGCCACTGTTCGATCATGTGACCCCCTCTTACGTCGGACGGAAGGCACTCCGTTCGCTTCCTCGTCCACCTCGCCTGTCGCTAATAGCCCATTATACTATCGAGAGGGAAATACTGCACTAAAATGTGCGGGAATATCCGAACGGCATCATGTGACCCCTTTTCGTCGTGCCGTCCCATCACATGCCCGGTGTCGGCACGTCCTCCCACGCCGTCGCCTTCCTGACCCGCACTATGTTGACGATCTGACCTGTCTTCGCATTGATGTCGATGAAGCTCACCGGCACCCTCGTGGTATCCACGCCGAGGAGGGCGGACCCGGAAATATGTCCTCCAGCGTGCTCGATCTCCACGAGGGCCACCCTCCTGTAAGTGCAGCTATCGCAATCCCCGTCGGCCTTTTTCGCGGCGATCGGGCAGTGGTGCCTCCTGGCGACGGCGGGGTCGACATGGAACATCTGCGCCATGTGGAGTGAGGGCGAGGATCGAAGGTGCTGGAAAGGATGGAGCACCCATTCGTTGATCATAGCGACGGTGTGATGTTTCTTGTAGAGGTGGAACTCCGTTCCCGTGTCGGCGATCATTCCCTGCATGATATAATCGACGGGCATGACATATCCGAGATAGTCCTTATCACCCGATAGCCCTGCGTCCACTCCTCCATTCTGTGTGAGCAGGCCGGCGAGCACGCCCGCGCTCATCGTCTCGTCCTCGGGCAGGATGGGGACGAGGGTGAGGTTGCCTCTCGATTCAAAGGCGAGAGAGCCGAGCGTCACCTCCCTCAGGAAGAAGCCCGTCCCTATCACAAGGACGAGTATCGACATCGGGACCACCGCGTATCTCCAAGGGCCTTCGGGGACGAATGAAATGCGTCTCTCCACCTGCTTCGGCACGAACATGCCCGTCCGGTCCATGTAGTCCTGATACGACGCGCCGTAAAGGCGCAGCATCCTCTTCTCCTCGTCTTTGGCAAGAAGATAATAGAGGATAAACATGACGGAGAGGCTTGCAAGCACGATGAAACGGGGCCAGAGTATGCTCATCCCGATGCCCCATACGCCGAGCGCCGTATACTGGGGATGGCGGATGAGGCGATACAAGCCCCTGGATGCTATCCCCCATTTGAACACCTTGCCGAGATAGACGTGCAGGGCGCAGACGACGAAGGCAAACGAGCCTGCCACGAAGCAGACGGAGCCGAGCACGCGGACGGCCTTCAGGAACAGGGTGGGAGGCAGGATCATGTGGGGCAGGAAGAACGCGGTGAGCCATCTCGTGGCAACGAAGCTGTCGAGAAAGTGGAATATGGGGTTGAAGACGGAATAGAAGAAAAAAGCGAAGGGACTGATCATGATCATGATCTCAAAGGCCATGATGAAGAAGACAAGGATACTGATGCGCGCGGTGACCCTTGTGACGATCTTTTCGATTCTCGTCCTTACCATAAATGTTACCTCCTTGAGGAAATTGTCTGGTCAAGGGCAGACGACAGGTCCCGCATCGTCCATTCGCCCTCGAACGGCTCCGGACCCGAGCCCGAAGGGAAACCGGCGAATGTTACCGACTTTTGGCCGGTTTTCGCGGTGTTGCTGCCCTGTATCCATATAACGAGGGGAACATGCCCGGTCAGACCCTTAATTGCCATGAGCTGTTGCCCCTCCCGCGTATCGACATCGTACCAGGAGACCGCGATCTTCTCTCCGTACTTCGAAAACAGGTCTTTGAGCTGCCTGATCACGGGCTGCATGGGCGGGTGGTTCATGGCGAGCACCTCGACACGCACAGGCCCTGAGGCGGAGACATCGAGAGAGAAACCGAGCAGCACCAGGACTGCTATACAGAGAAAAAGATCCCTTTTCATGCACCCCTCCATGGCACGGACTATTTCTGCTTTTTGCCGGACTGACGCCGTTAGCCCGCGAGACGGTGTTTCTTCACCACGGCATCAGGGGCATGCGGTCTCCTTGCCCTCCCCCATCGCGCCTTCTATCATGACCATGAATTTCTTCTGCTGGTCCCTGTCGAGCATCGACTTGAATTCGAGCATGTGGGAAACGACAGCTTTCTGTATCTCTTCCTGTTCTTTATTGATCCGGGCTATGGTCGCCCGGATCGCCTCGCCGTCGGGATTATCCGCACGCATGAGGGCAAGGAGCGAAACCCTCAAGCCGTCCACTTCCTGTCGCTTCTTATCGAGGTCTTTGTGAAAGGCGGTGGCCTTTTGCCGGAAGAGCTTCACCTGTTCGGGTTTCAGAGACAGCGCTTCGAAGAACATGCCGGGGCCGCACGGAGCATGGGCGCCGCGTATGCCGCCCTGTCCCAGGGACGGGGCCGTGTGGTGGTGATAACGGGCCTGCCTGTAGTGGGTATACGCCGCGGTGCCCAGGAGCGAGAAATTCATCAGCAGGGAGACGATAAGGATATACTTCATGATGCTATTCTTCACCGCCGTTCTCCGCCAGTCTCATGTAGATGCCGGCTACCGAATCGGTGGGCGTGGCCTGAAAGAGGTCGAGAGAGAAGGATGTCTGAACGGTCGGTTGCCTCACCGATGTCCTGTCCGCAACCAACAGATTCCCGGATATCATGCCTATCAGCACGATCACGAGGGCGAAGGCAATTTCGGCGGTGCGCAAGAAGAAGGGCCGGCCGGTGAAAAGACACCGGAGACGCGAAAGCCCGGTCTCCTCTGTTCGCTCAAGATGTGCCATTACCCTCGTCGCAAAACCCGGTGGCGCCTCGAATCCTACCGCAGACGCAAACAGTCTGTGGACGGTCTGCGTCTCTTCCAACTCTTCCTTACACGCCTGACATTCGTGCACGTGTGAGGTGAATACGTTCAACTCGTCCGGTGTGAGATCGTCGTCCACATACGGGGAGATCATCTTCCTTATTTGTGAGCATCGCATCTTCTTCTCCCTCCATGGTCTTAAACGAGTGAAATTCGATTTTGTTCAAAAAAAACTCCCATTGGCTCATGCGTCTTTTTGCAGTCGTCTCCTCATCTCTTCCCGCGCCCTCGATATCCTCGATTTCACCGTTCCCACGGAAGTGCCGAGGGCGTGCGCGATCTCCTCGTAGGAGAGTCCCTCGATCTCCTTCAGGACGATCGCGGCCCGGAGCTTCCCCGGCAGTTTCCGCAAGCATCCCTCTATCAGCCGGCCGGTCTCCTTCGATTGATAGAGCCTCTCGGGAGAAGGCTGCGAGGAGGCCAGGTTATCGAAGGCGGAAGTATCCGCGCAATGCTCGGGCCGCGACTTCTTGCCGTAGTCGAGACAGGTGTTGACGGTGATCCGGTAAAGCCACGTGTAGAGGGATGCGTCCGGCCGATAAGCCTTTAGCCCGCCGTAGGCCTTGAGAAAAACGTCCTGTGCCGCATCCGGGGCGTCCTCCGCATTATAAAGCATGTAGCGGCAGAGCGTGTAGATCCTGTCCTGGTATTTGAGAACAACCTGCTCGAACGCCGAAAGATCGCCGTCTTTGAACCGAGTGACCAGGTCTGTATCGTCGGGAAGCTTCATAGTGCGTCGTGAGGCTCGTCCGCCGGATAGCGCCTCTCCCCCTGATAGCCCTTCGAAAAGTGCCGACCCTGCTCCTTACGAGTCTCCATAATAGCTAGACGATTGAGACCCCCTTTAGTTCCAACAATTATTTCCCCATGCACCCGTCGCACCTGAAATCCGTGTCAAATGCCGGGATCCGGCCTTTCGTACAGGTCTTCTTTGACAACGTTAGGAGCATATGTTTATTATACCATCATGTCAAGACCAAAGAAATGCCGGCGCATACCCTGCCGCCCCGATGCATCGTATGTCAAGCGGAAGGGGATTCCTTTTTGCCCAACCGGATGGTAAGGCCCTGAAGATGGAGACGAACGACGTCAACAAGGAGGATACAGAATGAAGGCATGTTTCACGGTCGGGGCAAGACCATATTGTATTGGACGCTATACAAAATGGTGTATAATAGACGTACATCGGCTGTACTTTCAGGAGGCCCCCATGAAAGGGCTTCGCGGGAAACCATGCACGATTGCGAGGGCGGGAGACTGAGAAGGCGGGATAATTATCAAAGGGGGGATAATGAAAAATCTGCTCGTTATCGCGACGCTTGACACAAAAGGGAGAGAGGCGGCCTACGTAAGAGATTGTGCCGCGGAACGCGGCGCACATCCCGTCCTGATGGATATCGGGGTTGTGGGCGTACCCCAAACCCGACCGGATATCGCAAGCAGAGAGCTGGCCGAAGCGGCAGGATGCGACATAGACGATCTTGTACGGGCGCGGGACCGGGCAAAGGCCCTGGCAGCGATCCAGGAGGGCGGCTCCCTCGTCGCACGCCGATTGCTCAAAGAAGGCAGGCTGGACGGAGTCATCGGGCTGGGAGGCGGGACGGGAACCGCCATGGCGGCCTTTATCATGCGCAGCCTCCCTTTCGGCCTCCCCAAGGTC
>PLSJ01000474.1 GCA_003165115.1 Syntrophaceae bacterium
GCAGCGGAACGATCCGCTCACCCCGGCGCTCGGCTGGACGCAGATTCACCCCGACGAGAAGGCGGAGGCATTTGCCCTCTTCGTAAGAGAGACGCTCGTGGCGTACTACTGCGGGAAGGTCGAGGAACTCATCCGGAAGGGTGACGAATCCGACAGGGCCGTGCATGAGCTTGTCTGCCACATGAAAATGGCGGCTGAGGTCTGCACGCGGGAGGAGCTCGATCGACTACAAATCTTCTACTGCGAAAAAGTGGACCGCCATTTTCCCCTCGACGTGGACAGCGGTCATGCAATCACCTACGGGCTCGTGCGGCCAGGGGAGACGCTTGTCAACGAGACGCTCCGCCTTCTCGTGGACGGGAAGACCGTCTGGGAGGGAGACGATGAGCTCGCCTCGGGTCCTATCCTGCCCGAAGGAGCGCTGCAGGGCGTGGAGCTTCCCGAAAAGAGGCCGACCTGGCTTCGGGTGGAAGACAAAGTGATCGAGGTAAGGGTCACGTCGAAAGAGCCGAATCTGAGACAGTTTGCCTGGTACCGGGCGGATATCGAAAACGATCGGGAAATCGGGGCGATCGGCGTCTTCAGCGAAGACCATACGATGGACGTGTACTATCGGGATTCTCCCGATGCGTTCAGAACAATCGAGGAAGGCGTCTTCCGGGCTTATGTCTACAGCTCGGACGGCGATACCTACGACACCCAGCGGGACGCATACCGGAAAGCGGTCGACGAGCAGATCGCGAGAGTATCCGGTATCTACGACCCGGCGGATCTCCTCGAGGGACTAAAGATCGCGGGGATCGACCCCTACGATGTAAGAGCGATCGACACCGAGGCTGACGTGATGAAAGTGACCACGGGGAATGGCGAGGTAATCCTTCACATCGCCGCATGAACATTTTCAAGGGGGCGGTTCCTTCCGAATGGGGGAGCCCCCCCTTTTTTTGTGAAGCCCGCGCTACCGGCCGAACATTATTCCGACAAGCATGTGGAGGCGAGCCAATTCCTCGTCGGTGGGTGTCCAACAATGCTCGTTTTCATATCGCTTTTTGTCGAGTCTGTTCGTGATATCCGGAACAGGCCCGTGGTTTTCCTTCAGGCTCAAATGGACGAAGTTCATGGCGAGCCGCATGCCTTCCCTTGCCTTCTTTTCATCGTAGAATCCATTGCGATCGATGTGCATCACCCACCAGGATGCGTTGACCACCGATATGGGCCGCCGTTCTTCGGTCTCCTTAGATGATCGTGCCAATTCTTATCCGTGCGCCTGCATATTCGGGCGCCGCCTCTTCCTGTTGCTCAATACGATTGATCCGTAGTTGTGAGATCTTCACGATCTCGCCGGAGTCTACGAAGACGAAGTGGCGAATTCCTGTTCCCATGTTCGCACCGCCTTGAGAAGAGATTTACCTGAGTATTACTTTCGCTGCCGGTTCGCCGGCGCGAAAGAAGGGGGGTCATCCGGTTGATGTCTCCTGAAAGGTTCGATTTCGGCCTCTTCCCAAAACTGAGGATTTTAAGCGGCAAGCTTGGATAAGTGCATTGACAGTCTTAAAAATAATATATACTATATTGTATATATTTTGTTGGAGGACGACCATGCACACCGCGAAAATATTCATCAACGGCAAGAGTCAGGCGGTCAGGCTGCCCAAGGAGTATAGGTTCGAGGGGTCTGAAGTCTACGTGAACAGGGTAGGCGGTACTGTCATTCTATTCTCGAAACAGGACCCGTGGGGATCGTTTCATGAAAGCCTCGGCAACTTCACCGATGATTTCATGAGCGAACGCACGCAGCCTCCACTCGAGAAAAGGAAGTTCTGATGCAAGTGATGCTTGATACTGATATGTGCATTTATATCATCAAGAAACGCCCGGCTCAGGTCGAAAAACGGTTTAGAGGGTTCAATCCGTTTGATATCGGAATTTCCGCAGTTACCCTTGCCGAATTGGAGTTCGGCATAGCAAAAAGCGGTAAGCCGGAGCAGAACAGAAGTGCGCTGATCGGCTTTCTNNTTCTGGCTCCCCTCGAAATAGCCGTCTTCGATGATCAAGCGGCATTTCATTATGGTGAAATCAGAGCTGTCCTGGAGAAGGAGGGGACTCCTATAGGATCGATGGATCTGATGATTGCCTCTCACGCCCGAAGTCTCTCAGTTCCTCTGATAACCAACAACGTTCGAGAGTTCAAGAAAGTCCCCGGCCTGAAAGTCGAGAACTGGATATAGGAAAAAACCGGGCGCCCTCCTTGCTCTGAGGTTCTTCTTATGGCGGAAGGCGCACACCCGAACAAATGTGAAGACTTACAAGTGATCTCCGCCACATGCTGTTTGGCAAAATGGAGAACCATCCCCGCTGTAGAAAGGAAAAACCTGATGAACGAAAAAAGGGACGTCATGCGGACCGTCCCCTGAAGGTGTGTGTCAGTCCTCAAGCCTTTCGCCCGTATCGAGCGCGAAGGCCCTCACGGATGAACCGCTCTTGGCGGTGGAGGATGAACTCCGGATTGAGAGATCGGAAGCGACAGTAGAGGTAGCGCGCTTCTTCGTCGCTGTCGATCGGAATTTCCGCGGGGCTCCTGTGTCCGACGGCATCGACGATGCGATACACGACGGATAGATCGTTGTCGCGTCGGGTAAACACGATA
>PLSJ01000058.1 GCA_003165115.1 Syntrophaceae bacterium
CGCTTTGAACGGTCGTCATCGGGTAACTCCGGGGGGATGGAAGTTGAAGCCCACTTCAAGGTAGTCCGTATTGAGGGAGGACGGCAGGGGAGGCAGCGTGTCTATCGACCGGAGCGCCCGCGAAATCGACTCGTCGTAGGCCCTGTTTCCCGACCTCTGTTCTATCGTGAAGTCGGCGATCTTCCCGTCTTTCCTTATTTTGATCGACACGACGGTAAGGAGGCCCTTGCTGACCGAAAGGCTGGGCGAATGCCAGCTCTCCTGGATCNNTCCTTGTCCTTCCCCGATACATCCATGTATTGGGTGCGCGACTTCATCTCCCTGATTCTCTGGTCGAGGCTCCTGACCTCGGCCTTTGTCGGCTCCACGGGCATATCTTTCTTCTTCGGCGCCAGTGACCGTTCTTTCGTGCGGGTAACGACTTCCCTCTCTTTCTGGGGGGGTTTCTTCGGTTCCGCTTTCTTTTGGGGCGCGGGGGCTACGGGCTTGGCTGCTTCCGCGGGGACCGTCTTCTGCGCGCCGCCGCTCGCAGGCTCAGTGACAAGGTTTACGGAATAATAGGAAAGGTCGGCCTTTTTGTGCGTCTTCTTCATGGGGATGCTGAAGGCCCCTATGATGAACACATGGAGCACCACCGACACGATGAGNNCGATGAGCATTTTGTACCAGTTCTCTTCTCTCATTTCTCATCTGGGGGCCTGGTGACTATATTGACCTTCTCCACCCCGGCTTCCCTTATGATGCCCATGCAATTCACCACGAAACCATAAGGAACGCCGCTGTCGGCCTTAAGGAAGATCTCTTTGTTGCTCTTGTTCGCAAAGAGGAGCTCTATCGCCACCTTCAGGTCGTGTATGTCGACCTTCTTGGTATTGAGTATAACCGCCCTTTCCTTCGTGACGGTGACGGTCTGGACCTCGTCCTTCGACGGCAGGGGCTTCGTCGTCACTTTAGGGAGGTCGATGGGCAGCCCTTGCTGCATCATGGGGGCGGTGATCATGAATATGATCAACAGCACGAGCATGACGTCGACCAGGGGGATGATGTTGATGTCGGCCAGGACGCCTTTTGACTGTTTCGGAGCGTTCATCGGCTGATGAGGTTGACTATATAGGCGGAGGCGTTCTCCATCTTGACGGAGACGCCTTTGAGCCTGTTGACGAGATAGTTATATCCCAGCACGGCCGGGATAGCCGTCGCAAGGCCGAGAGCGGTCGTGATGAGGGCTTCGCTGATGCCCGGCGCCACGACGGCGAGACTCGTCGTGCCTCTCATGCCTATCTCCCGGAAGGAATCCATGATCCCCCACACCGTCCCAAAGAGCCCTATGAAAGGGGCGGTATTTGCCGTGGTCGCGAGAAAAGAAAGGCGATGTTCGAGCCTCTCCGTCTCTTCCGCGATGGAGACCCTTAACACGCTTTCCACCGCCGGCACCAGCTCGACGCCCGGGACCGTGCTGCCCTCCTTCTGTCTCCCTGTGATCTCCTTGTAAGACGCGATAACGAGCTTATAGAATGGGCTGTCCGGGTTATCGGCGTACATCGTGGTAAGCCGCTTGAACGATTCGCTGTCCTTTGCGATCTTCAGGAACTTCATTCCCTCGCGTTCGGCCACGCTCAACTGCCGCCACTTGAAGAAAATGATTGTCCAGGAGACCACGGAGAAGAACAGAAGGATGATGACAACCACCCGCGCCACGGGCCCCGCCGACAAGATGAGGCCGATCAATCCGCCTGAGTATACGTTAAGGTCTGCAATTCCCATAATGTTTCATGATATCGTAATAGCAGAGATTTGTAAAGAGCAAAGAAAACCCCCTGGGGGGGTCCCAGGGGGAAAGGGGAGTAATTATGAGAAGTTGCGAATTAATGGGATAAATCCCTGTATGAGGCCCTATTGTGAATATTATCACNNCTCCATCTTAACGAAACCCAGCAATTACCGCTGTCTATCAGACAGCCTCTCTTCGCGTAAAGTCTCTGTTCCGTGCTCGTCACAGGATGTTGTGAATTATGTAACATAAGCATTGTATACAGTAGTACATTTTGCCACCCATGTCAATAACAATTGTTTGCCGGGAAACTTTTTTTCAGCGCCTTCTGTTGTACCCGAATCTCTCTTCGAAAATGGGGGCGATGAGGTTGTCCACGGGCGCATAGTCGTCGGTCAGGACCAGGGAGTGCGGGTTCGCCCGCAGCTCTTGCATCAGGTCATCGGTGACAAGGACCGACCTGCCTCGGCCCTGGAGCTTCTCCTTGAGCCACGCGTCGAATTTCGACATGTCGCGGTTGCCTTTCGTCGCGACGACGATGAAGGTGGCGATGCGGTTTTTGAAATCCGGCCTGATGGAAAACAGGTAGACGTTCCTTTTGCCGAACACCTCATCCAGCGTGCGTATGTAGGAAGGCAGAAAAGCACCTTTTTTAAAGTCGTCGATGACGTTCGACATCAGAATGCCGTTGTCGTTCAGGGCCCCGTCGAGCTGCCGGACAAACTCCGTGGTGGTGAGGTGGTAGGGTATGGAAAGGTCGTTGAACGCGTCCGTCATAATGATATCATACTTCTCCCTGGAGTTCATGACAAACCATCGCCCGTCGGTATTGAACGTCCTTATCCTCGTGTCTTGGGGAAGCCCCAGGTATTTATAGACCACGCGCGTTATTTCCGGGTCTATTTCGACGACATCGATAT
>PLSJ01000367.1 GCA_003165115.1 Syntrophaceae bacterium
CTGATAAATCATTTTTATGTTAACTCCCAGGCTATGGGGTTGTATCGTAACATCATAGAATCCTTGGTACTGTACTTACTCATAAACATTACCAATGTTTATGGCTCCACCACCCCTACCGAAAAATTCCAGTTCCAGAGCGCCCCGCGCCCCCACTACGCTCAAAAAATTGGGGAGAAAACGAAAACCGATTTTACGGTTTCCACGGTTTCAGGGAAAAAGCGTTCCACGGTGAAAGTTGGCGGTTTTGCTCACTTTTGTTATTTTAGGCGCCCAGGGCGTGGAGGCGTCGGCAGCCATGCAAAAAATACAAAGTTTCACGTCGATTGCACCTATCGACCATGCGTTGCGGAATCGGGGCCGGCCCCCGAACGCGATCACCCGACCCCGCGCTCCTCATGGTCTGCGATCACTCTCTCCGGCAGACTTGTAACGGCGGGACAGGAGAGGGACAAACAAAGGAGGGTTTATATGGATGAGATTACGCAAGGCAAGCCGTTCAAGAAGGAACTCCAGGTCAAGCCGACGATTGACGAGCGCATGGACCATTCCGACAAGCTCAGAATGGGCATGGTTGGCGTATCAGCAATGGCAAGGCCGCAGGCGTTCCCTTTTTGCCTCGGAGACGCAAGTGGACGGTCAAGGGACGTTGATGTCGTAGAAGGGGAGCGTCGTGGCCTTCGGAAGGATTGTAGAGGCAGAATGGTGGATGGCAGCACAATGATCCTCTTCCCGCCGTATACGCCGATATTCCTTATGGTGTCCGAAATGCGCCGGCGGGCGCGTCATGGCCTCTATTCCGGCACGGGTACGCCGGAAAACATGAAGCTCATCCGCCACTGCACCGGCGAGTACATACTCGATGAGACGCAGTGCATCATGATCTTCACCCGGGATGAGGGCATGCACTCCCTGGGTATGTTCAAGAACCCTGACTATGAGCGGTGCTTCCACCTGAGTCTTTCATTCAGGAGCAACCTGACAGGGGAGCCCATAGCGAAAGACAACGTGCTGACGAACCTGTTGGTCGGCGGGTTCTTTTCTTCCGAGGATCAAAAGAAACGTGTCCTTCCGGCAAACC
Organism: Syntrophaceae bacterium; assembly: GCA_003165115.1. Taxonomy (GTDB): domain Bacteria; phylum Desulfobacterota; class Syntrophorhabdia; order Syntrophorhabdales; family WCHB1-27; genus BOG-1155. Next base: position 1,082 of record PLSJ01000367.1, read on the forward strand.
TGCGTGAAAAGACGGCCTCAAGTAAGGTAACATCGGTAAGCAGCCCAATGAACCAGAAGGAGGCGCCCGATGTTGCCGGCCAAGAAGGAAAAAGGCGTTCCCACGCCTGAAGCAGTCCAAGATCTTTTCGAGACGTGGAGGAAAGAGAGAAATCCCCGCGATCCCATTCCCGCTGCGTTGTGGGACGCGGCAATCGCCCTTGCCGGCCGCCATTCCGCTTATAAGACAGCCAGGCTCCTGCGGCTCAACTACAATGCCCTTAAGGCCCGCATGGAAGCCCGCGCCGAAGGCGTTCCTTCCTTTATCGAGATCGGTGCGCTCTCGGCGACCGTCGAGATGACGAAGCCGACGGGTGAAGAGATGAGGATCGCCGGCGCCTTCAACGTGGCCGAACTGGTGAGGATATTCCTGGGATGATCCAGGTCTCCCCCCAGACGAGGATTCTTCTCGCCGTCGAACCCGTTGACTTCCGCAAAGGCATCGACGGCCTCGCGGGGATCGCAAAGGGCCTCGACCTCGATCCTTTCAGCGGCTGTCTCTTCGTCTTCCGCAGCAGAAGAGGCTCTTCTCTCCGCGTGCTGGCTTACGACGGCCAGGGGTTTTGGCTCTGCCAGAAGAGGCTCTCAAAGGGACGTTTCCGCTTCTGGCCGAAGCAGGGAGAGACGCTTCATCCCCTCGCCGCGCACGAGCTCCAGGCTCTTCTATGGAACAAGGAGCTTGGGAAGGCGGACGCGTGGAGACCCCTCAAATAATGCTGGACACCCATCCTTCTTTTTGGTATGCTCATTCCCATGCGATACTGCGGGCGCGAGTTCACCGAAAAAGAGATGGACCTCATAGGCCGCCTGATCGCGACAGGCGCAAACCGCCAGAAGCTCTCCCGCACGTTCTGCGAGGAAGCAAACTGGAGAAAGCCGGACGGGGGCTTGAAAGAGATGAGCTGCAAGGTGGCCTTCCTGCGTATGCACCGGGACGGCCGCATCGTTCTGCCTCCGCCCGCGAAGCCGGCCAACAACCATCTTAAGAAGCCCAAGGCGATGCTTCTTCCCCTGCCCAAGGCTGCGCCGGACCTCAGCGGCCTTAAAATGGAGATTGTCGACGGAGCGGCCAGCGCCCTCTGGAACGCTTACATCGAACAATACCATTACCTCGGCTACACACCCCTGCCGGGTGCCCAGCTCCGGTACCTCGTCAAATCGCAAGGTGAGATCCTCGCCCTTTTGGGCTTCTCCGCCGCGGCGTGGAAGTGCGCCCCCAGGGATATTTACATAGGCTGGGACAAGGAGGCAAAGAAGAAGAAGAACCTCCACCTCGTCGTGAACAACTCGAGGTTCCTCATCCTCGCGAGGCATCCGAACCTCGCATCAAGAATTCTCTCCATGACGGCCAGAGCCAGAAGGATCGCCTCCGACTGGCATGCGCGCTATGGGTATAAGCCCGTCCTCCTCGAGACCTTCGTGGAGAAGGAGCGCTTCGCCGGAGGCTGCTACAAGGCCTCGAACTGGACGATGGTCGGAGAGACGAAGGGGCGGGGCAAACTCGACGTCCATCACGAACATAAAGTCCCCATAAAGACCGTCTGGCTCTATCCGCTCAGGAGGGACTTCACAAAATGGCTCGCAAGGTAAGGCTGTCCCTGAAGAAGGAGAAGGCGCTCCTAAAAAGGCTCATGTCGAGGACGCTCAAGGACGACGATTACGCGCTCCTTGCCGAAGTCGTC
>PLSJ01000238.1 GCA_003165115.1 Syntrophaceae bacterium
CACCCTTCGCTTTCAGGTCGCTTAACCAATTTTCAGCGTCCGCAAGGCTTATGCTGTGCGCACAGGCCAGATTGCCGTTCAGCCAGGCCAAGTGCTCTAACCACCGGTTACGAATGCCGGTCTGGTCATACAGCAGCACGGGCGTGAGAGAGTACGTTCCGCCCGTGCTTCCCGCCAGTCGATGCATCTGCTCCAGAGTTTCATACTGTTCGGCATCGGGTACGCCGACGGCGGGCTGCACCAGCACTTTATCGCCACCAGGTACAGAAACAACGAGGGTTCGGTCCAACGTCGTATACACCGTGAGCCCCGCTTTCCTCGCCTCTATTAGAAATTCCCGCACGAGAAACGCATGTCGCGCGCTGATGGCTCTCGCTCGTAGGCCCTCCACCGAGTCTACGATCACACCTACGCAACTCTCCCGCAGGCGTGCCGCTGGGCCTATCGTCTCTGTTCATCACCGATTTTCGCGTACGGCGTATGACGCATAGTTTTCCATCCACCCGGCCGTTTCTCTTCAGCAACTATTCAATCATTCCAGTCAGTTAAAGCGTTAGAGGTCTTTGAACTTCGAGGCTCTGTCTTATATTGTATGACGGTTACAATGCCAGTATTCTTCTTGTGAAAACAGAAATATCTGAACAAACACCCTTCCGATGCCTTTCGCCTTATCGCTGCATTTAGGTTTATACCGTGGATAATATCACCATGTGCCTCTCTAATAGTGGTGGGGTCACACATTAATTCTTAATTATAATATTATATTATTGACATTATCAGCGTCATATGATATAAATATGTATGCGAGACGCGACCTATTTCACCCGTCCGGTACACGACTGGCAGAGGCGCTACGAAGCACTCAGGGCTTCCCTCGTGGAACGCCTCCCCGCGAAGCTCGTGGCGGAGCGCTTTGGCTACGCCGTCGCCTATGTCCACTTTCTGAGGTATCAGTTTCTCCACGGACAGATAGACTTCGCCGAGCCCGTCCCCGAAGGGAGGGTCCAGCGGCGCAGGGTGAGCGGGGATATCCGGCAGAAGATCAAGGATTGGCGAAGACAGCGCCTTTCCGCGGGAGAGATCAGCGGGCTTCTGTCCGACGAAGGCGTCGATATCTCGGTAAGGACGGTGGAGAGGGTCCTCGCGGAGGAGGGGTTTTCAAAGCTCCCCCGGAGAACCAAGCTGAAGATCGGCCTCACCGTCAAGGGAGCGGAAGTGCCGGCGAGGGCAGAAACGGTCTCCGTACTCGAGACCCGGGGATCTTCGGACAGCGAGGGCGCGGGGATCTTCCTGTTCGCCCCCTTCATGGAAAAGCTCCACATGCGCGATATCGTCGCCGACGCGGGATTGCCCGGCACGAAGACCATACCCGCGATGAACTACCTTCTGGCTTTCCTCACCCTCAAGCTCCTGGGGACGGGAGGTACGCCCATGTGGGGGATCATGCCTTCGACCCGGGGCTCGGGCTCTTTACCGGCCTCACGGCGCTTCCCAAAACGACCGCCATGTCCACCTACTCCTACTCCCTCGACGAGGTCCATCTCGTGCGCCTCCAGAAGGCGTTCGTGAAACAGGCGATGAAGGCAGGCCTCTATAAGGACCACGTCGTCAACCTCGACTTTCACGCCGTTCCCCACTGGGGGGACGAGTCGGTCCTCGACGAACACTGGGTCGGCACGAGGGGAAAGAGGATGAAAAGCGCACTTACCCTTTTCGCCCAGGACGCCGACTCGAAGCTCATCCTCTATACGGGCGCCGATATCAAGAAGGATGAGGCCGACGACGAGGTCCTCGAGTTCCTCTCCTTCTGGAAGGCGACGCACCGGAAGGTCACGCCGACCCTCATCTTCGATTCGAAGTTCACGACCTATACCAATCTCTCGGAGCTCAACAGGCAGGGGTGTAAGTTCATCACGCTCCGGCGCCGGGGCAAGAAGCTCCTCGAGAACACCGATAAGCTCTCCTCCTGGGTGCGGATCACCATTCCCCACGACAAGAGAACGTACCCGAACCCCCAAGTCCACGAATCCGCCATCTCGCTGAAGGGGTATGAAGGAACCCTCCGGCAGGTCATCATCCGGGGCAACGGGCACGAGAATCCTGCGTATCTCGTCTCCAACGATCTCGATGCTCCCGTGGAGACTATCGTGGGCACCTACGCCCGCAGATGGAGGGTGGAGAACGCCATATCGGAAGCGGTCACGTTCTTCCACCTCAACAGCCTTTCTTCTCCAATCCTCGTGAAAGTGCACTTCGACGTCGTCATGACCATGATCGCCGACACCCTCTATTCGATGCTCGCCCAGCACCTGCGAGGGTTCGAGCTCTGCGATGCCCCGAAGCTCTACCGGCACTTTGTGAGGGGAAAGGCAACGGTGGCCATGAAGGATGGACGGATCACCATGACCTNNGTTGCCCCAGTCCCTCTCCTGGCTCGACAACACCGGGCTGACGCTCCAGTTCAAGTGAGAAACGGAAGACCAGATTCTTATATTGAAATGACGGTTAAAACGACGAGAAAATCGGTGCTTATTATACTGCTTGGCTCATGCGACCCTCGGGCACAAATATTGGCTTCAACTGCGGCAAGTGAAGCCGGCGGCGTCCAATACTGGCCCGTTTCCCGGATTAAAGAGAGACCAAGGCACCCCTGATAACCCCGGGGTGTGCGGTGGTGAGCAGTGCG
>PLSJ01000031.1 GCA_003165115.1 Syntrophaceae bacterium
GTCTTGCCGCCTTCCCTGATGGCGAAGCGCAGCTCCTTCTCGAGCGCGATGGGGGTCACGAGGTCTACGATAATGGTGACGTTATCACCGGGCATAACCATCTCCACACCTTCGGGAAGCTTCACCACGCCGGTCACGTCGGTGGTGCGCAGGTAGAACTGGGGTCTGTATCCCGTGAAGAAGGGGGTATGGCGGCCACCCTCTTCCTTGTTGAGCACGTAGACTTCGGCCTTGAACTTCGTATGGGGGGTGATCGATCCGGGCTTCGCGAGGACCTGTCCCCTTTCGACCTCGTCTTTCTTCGTGCCGCGCAAAAGGACGCCGATGTTGTCGCCCGCCTGGCCCTGGTCCAGGATCTTCCTGAACATCTCGACGGAAGTGGCCACGGTCTTCTGGGTAGGTCTGAAGCCGATGATCTCCACTTCCCCTCCGGGCTTCACCACACCTCTTTCCACCCTGCCCGTCACGACGGTGCCGCGGCCGGAGATCGAGAAGACGTCCTCGATGGGCATGAGGAAGGGCTTTTCCGTATCGCGGACAGGCTCGGGGATGTAGGAGTCGCAGGCATCGAGCAGCTCGAAGATGCTCTTGCAGTGCGGACAGTCCGGCTTGCCGTCGCCGCATTCGAGGGCCTTTAAGGCAGAGCCCTTGATGATCGGTATCTTGTCTCCGGGGTACTCATAGGCGGTAAGAAGCTCACGCAGTTCCAGCTCGACGAGCTCGATAAGCTCGGGGTCGTCCACCATGTCCACCTTGTTCAGATAGACCACGACGCAGGGGACACCCACCTGGCGGGCAAGCAGGATATGCTCGCGCGTCTGGGGCATGGGGCCGTCGTTCGCGCCCACGACCAGGATCGCCCCATCCATCTGAGCGGCGCCGGTGATCATATTCTTAATGTAGTCAGCGTGGCCGGGGCAGTCGACATGCGCGTAGTGGCGCTTATCCGTCTCGTACTCGACATGGGCCGTCGCAATCGTGATGCCGCGCTCTTTTTCCTCGGGGGCCTTATCTATCTGATCGAAGGGGATCCAGGTTGCCTTTCCCGTATTCGCGAGGCATCTCGTGATAGCGCTCGTCAGGGTGGTCTTCCCGTGGTCGATATGGCCTATGGTGCCGATATTGACGTGGGGTTTCGTTCGTTCAAACTTCTTCTTAGCCATAGAGAGCCTCCGTAACTGTTTTTTCTCTATTTTTCATAAGCTCTTCGACGATAGACGCAGGCGTCGGCGCATAGTGAAAGAATTCCATGTTATAGTTGCCCCTGCCCTGGGTGATGGAGCGAAGGCGCGTCGTGTAGCCGAACATCTCTCCGAGGGGGAGATGCGCCTGCACAGCCTTCAGCTCGTTTCTGTCGTCAATCTCGGAAATCCTTCCCCTGCGGCTGCTGATATCCCCCACCACGGCGCCCAGATACTCGGAGGGGATGGTCAGGTCCACTTTCATCACCGGCTCGAGGATAATCGGATTGGCCTTCCTTACCGCCTCTTTCACACCGATCGACGCGGCAAGCTTGAACGCAAGCTCCGAGGAATCGACCTCATGGTACGAGCCGTCAAGGAGGTCCACCTTTATATTTATCAATGGATGCCCGAGCAGAACACCCTTCTCGAGCGCCTCTCTCACCCCTTTCTCGATGGGAGCCATGTACTCCCTGGGGATGACGCCGCCCACGGTCTTGTTCTCGAACTCGAACTCCTTGCCCTCGATCGGCGAAATTTCGAGCACCACGTGGCCGTATTGGCCCCTGCCGCCGGACTGTTTGATATATTTCCCCACGGCCGTAGCCTTGCGCGTGATTGTCTCACGGTAGGCCACCCTGGGGGCGGAGAAAGTCATACTCAGGTTATGCTCCCGCTTGGCCCTGTCCATGACGATGTCCAGGTGCAGCTCTCCCATGCCCGAAAGCACGACCTCTCCCGTCTCTTCGTTCATTTTGACCTTCAGGGACGGGTCTTCGAGGGTGTACTGATTAAAGACAAACCACATCTTTTTCAGGTCGTCCTTTCTCTGCGGCGTGACCGCGATGGAGACAACGGGTATGGGCACCTCGATCGTTTCAAAAAGGATCGGATGGTCGGAGTCGGTCAGGGTGTTGCCTGTCGAGGTCTGCTTCAAGCCGGAGACGGCGCAAATATCGCCCGCCTCTACCATCTTGATCTCCTCCCGCTTGTTTGCGTGAAGTCTCAGGATCCTGCTGATTCTTTCCGACTTTCCCCTCGTGCTGTTCAAGATCGTCTGGCCCTGTTTCAGGCGGCCTGAGTAAACCCTCAGATAGCTGAGCCGGCCGACGAACGGGTCGTTCATGATCTTGAAAACAAGGCCGCTGAACGGCTCGTCCTCGGAACCCTGTATAGAGCCCTCTTCCCCTTCTTCGTTCCAGTAAACATGGGGCGATACGTCTATGGGAGAAGGCAGGTAATCGACTATTGCGTCGAGGAGCGGCTGGATGCCCCTATTCTTGAAGGCCGTGCCGGACAAGACCGGCAGTATGCTCCCCTCTATCGTGCCCTTCCTGATTACCCGCTGTATATCGGCAACAGTGATCTCCTTACCGTGGAGAAAGCGGTCCATGAATTCATCGTCGATCTCCGAGAGCTTCTCCATCATCGCTTCCCGTCCCTGCTCGAACCGGCCCGCGAGCTCCGGAGGCACGTCCGCGGAAGAAAATTCCGCCCCCATACGGTCGGCATCGTAGACTATCGTCTTTGCCGATATGAGGTCGATAATGCCTAAAAACTCATCCCCGGACTTGATCGGCACCTGGAGCACCACGGGGTTCGCCTTCAGGATGTCGCGCATCATCCCGACGCACTTGTCCAGGTCGGCGCCCTGCCTGTCCATCTTGTTCACGAAAGCGATGCGTGGGACCCTGTACCGGTCGGCCTGTCTCCACACGGTCTCGGACTGGGGCTCG
>PLSJ01000354.1 GCA_003165115.1 Syntrophaceae bacterium
GCCGATGTCGGTTTTTTTGACGATATGGGCATGCGCGTTGACGCTTCCATCCACCATCCTCCCATTCGTACCTCCCTTCCGCGGTGACGGAAAAAAGGTTCCTCGCCGTCGGGAAGAATTTTCCGCAGCATGTCCCGGACGGCGTTTTAGCGCGCTCTTCCACGGTCTTGCCGCTTCCCGACGCCCCGTGAATTCAAGGTAGCTCTTGCCTCCCCGAAAGACACGGTCATGTCATGCCGGCCGGCGCTGGCAGCCTTCTTGCATCGCATGGCGTGGACGAATGCCGACAGCCGAAAGCGACCGGAAAGCGGGGCAATCGCGGCATCATAGGCGCATAAATTTTTCGTGCAAGGGAGGAACCGTGAACGTGCGCAATACTTTTAGGCTTTTAGCCGTGATATTTGCCCTGATACCCCTGGTACAACTGACCGCGTGTGGACATGGAAGCGGCGGAGGCGGAGACGATTCGCCGCCCGTATCATGGCCGATCTCCAGTCAGGTTTTCACGACGGCCGAGCAGCAGGTCCTTCCCATCGCAATAGCCGCGGGCACGCCGCAGATTGACCCGCAAGCCGTATCGCTCTACGCGCAATACGGTTACAGCGCATGGCAGACAGGGCCCGGCCTGGGATACGTCACGCGGCTCGACTTTGCGCCCGGCTCGAGCGCGACAAATGCCGCGCGTCTTTTGACGTTCTTCACGATGACGGACGTTCATATTGTCGATAAGGAATCCCCGGCCCAGCCGATTTACCTAGGCTTGAAGGGAGGGTGGGGCTCGAATGAGTCGTCGGCCTATTCACCGATCATGCTCTCGACGCCCCAGGTCCTCGATGCCGCAGTCCAGACGATCAACGTGCTGCATCAAAGATTGCCCTTCGACTTCGGCATTTCTCTCGGCGACGATATCAACAACACCCAGTACAACGAGCTGAGATGGTTTATCGACGTCATGGACGGCCGGGTCATCACCCCCAGCTCCGGCGCCAATCTGGGAGCCAACACCATCGACTACCAGATACCTTTTCAGGCCGCCGGGCTCAACAAGGCGATCTCCTGGTATCAGGTCATCGGCAACCACGATCAGTTCTGGTCGGGCGCGGCCTATGAGGACACGAAAACCATGAATGCCCATGTGGGGAGTACCATCCTCGACATGGCATATATTCCTAATTCGCCATCGGATGCCTTAAATGGAACCGGTTTCTACATGGGCGTCCTCCTCGGTTCGACTCCCTACGGGGATATCTTCGGAGCGGGGCCGGAGGCGAGCTTTCCCACGCCCCCGATGGTCGTTGCCGACGCGAATCGCCGCTCCCTCTCGACGAGCACTAACACAAGTCTCAATTGGATGCGCGAATTCTTCACGACCACGTCGAACCCGGTCGGTCACGGTTTCACCCAGAGCAACCTCAACGACACCACTACTACCGATGCCTGCTATAGCTTCGTGCCGAAAGCGACCGTACCGATCAAGGTCATCGTGCTCGACGATACGTGCAAGGGGCCCGGCCAGGCCAATTATGCCACGGGCTGTCTCGACACGGCCAGGCTCACCTGGCTCGAAAACGAGCTTCAGGCGGGCCAGGACGCAAAACAGCTCATGATCGTCGCGGCGCACGTCCCGGTCAATCCGATAGCGGACCCCAACAATGCCGTGTACGCCGGTCCTTTTTTCATTACCCCGGGTACGGTCGTCAATGATGCCCAGTTGCTCGCTATCCTTCATGCCTATCCGAACCTCCTCATGTGGATCGCGGGACACCGTCACGTGAACGTCGTTACCCCCCAACCGTCACCCGATCCCGTCAACCATCCCGAATTAGCCTTCTGGCAGGTCGAGACCTCATCACTGCGGGATTTCCCCCAGGAGTTCCGTACCTTCGACATCCGCCGCAACACGGATAAAACCATTTCGATCATCGTCACCGATGTCGACCCGGCGGTCGCGCCCGGTTCGCCGGCGGCAAAATCGCGCGGATATGCCATCGGCGCCGCACGGATATATGGAACCATTCCCCTCACGGATACCGGTTCCCATGCGTATAATGCCGAGCTGGTCAAACAATTGAGCACCCAAATGCAAGGCATAATCGCCGGTTACGGAACACCGCTACAGTAGGCCTAAAATTGTGCCCCGGTAAGAGGATCAAAAGATACAGGTAACGGAGGAGAAGTTTTAATGAAACCGTTTTATGGATTCAAAAGCTTTTGGCCGGTCTTTCTGATGGGCGCGCTGGTCTTCTTTCTGATGGGATACTCAAAAACCCATGCCGGGCAGCCGGGTGAGCCGGAAGGCTACCCGATTGCTTCCGACGTCTTCACGACGCGCCAGAAGACGGTCGTGCCCGACCCGACGCCCTCGAAAACGATCCTTCTCGATGAGGTGTCAAAATACACGCAATACGGCTACGGCAACTGGCATTACGGCAAAGGCATCGATGACGGAAAGCGCACCGATATCATGCCTGCCGGTTATGCGGGTGCGTCGGCTGCCAGAAAAGCCAGGCTGTTGACGTTCTTTACCATGACCGACATCCACATCACGGACAAGGAATCTCCTTCCCAGTTGATCTATCTTCAACAGCTGGTTTACCCGTCGAAGGGCAAGGCACCGTGGGCATTTGTCACGTCGATATATTCACCGATCATGCCGTATACGACCCATGTGCTCGACGCGGCCGTCCAGACGGTGAACGCTTTGCATAAGAAATCGCCGTTCGATTTCGGCATCTCCCTGGGCGATACCTGCAACAGCACTCAGTACAACGAACTGAGGTGGTATATCGATGTCCTTGACGGCAAGGTCATTACCCCGAGCTCCGGGGCCCACGCCGGGACCGACACCATCGATTACCAGAAGCCCTACCATACGGCAGGGCTCGACAAATCGATCCCCTGGTATCAGACGATGGGCAACCACGATCATTTCTGGATAGGCTCACTCCCCGTGAACGAGTTCCTTCGAAAGTCCTGCGTCAGCGACACGGTCATCGCCATGGGTGACGTCCTCGCCGACGCCAGGAACATCAGCAAGCCTGATTACTATATGGGCATACTCGACGGCTCGACCCCTTACGCCGACATTAAAGGGGCGGGGCCCGTCGGAATGTTCGGCAGCCCTCCGAAGGTCGTGGCCGATCCGGACCGCCGCTCGCTTTCGAGAACGGAATGGATGAAAGAATTCTTTGCCACGTCATCAAAACCGGCAGGCCACGGCTTCAGCCTGACCGACGCCAAAAACGGCTTTGCCTGTTACAGCTTCGTGCCGAAATCGACCGTGCCGATCAAGGTTATCGTGCTCGACGACACCCAGAGAGAAGACGATGGCTCCCCCGACATCCATGGCCACGGCTTCCTCGACCGGGCGCGTTATGACTGGCTCAAGAAAGAACTTGCGGACGGTCAGGCCGCGGGGCAGCTCATGATCGTCGCCGCGCACGTACCGATAGGCGTCGAAAAAGCCGGCTCCGAAGTGGGATGGTGGACCGATCCCAAGAATGGCGTATCCGAGGCGGGTCTGGTCGGCGAGCTGCAAAAATATCCGAACTTCCTCATGTGGATCGCCGGACACCGTCATCTGAATGTCGTCAAGGCATTCCCCGGTGCGGTCCCCGAGAACGGCTTCTGGCAGGTAGAGACCGCGTCGCTCCGGGATTTCCCCCAGGAGTTCCGTACCTTCGAGATTTACCTCAATACCGACAATACGATCTCGATCGTCACGACCGACGTCGATCCGGCTGTCAGGGAAGGGACACCCGCCGCGCGATCGCGTTCCTATGCGGTCGCGACCCAGCAGATAATCAATGCCGATATATACGTCGCCAATCCGACGGGGGACCCGCGCGTAAAGCCCATGCCTACCGGCTCGTACAACGCGGAGCTCCTCAAGAAGCTGAACCCGGGGATGATCGACAGGATCAAGGACCTGGGGGCGCCGGTAGGTAAGTAATTGCGTTTGTAAGGGAGGATTTTGTGAAAAGTCTGCTCAAGACAAGTCTGCCGACCAAAAGTCTGCTCGTTCTGCTGCTCCTCGCAAGCACGGCCCTCGCCGCCGATCCCCTGCCATCCTGGAATGATACCGCACCGAAGAAGGCCATCGTCGCCTTCGTCGAACGGGTGACCAAAGAAGGCTCGCACGCTTACGTGCCGGCGCCCGAGCGTATCGCCACCTTCGACAATGACGGTACCCTGTGGTCCGAGCAGCCGATCTATTTCCCGCAAGCTTTCACCTTTGACCGCATCAGGCATCTCGCGCCGCAGCACCCCGAATGGAGGGAAAAGCAGCCGTTCAAGGCCGTGATCGGGGGCGACATGAAGACGGTCCTCGCCGCCGACGAACGGGCATTGCTGGAACTGGAGGTTGCAACGCATGCCGGCATGACCACGGAAGAGTACGCGCAACTCGTCAGAGACTGGTCAGTCAAGGCGAAGCACCCCAGGACCGGCCGGCTTTACACGGAAATGGTCTATCAACCCATGATCGAGCTGCTCGACTACCTGCGCGCCAACGGCTTCAAGACTTTCATCGTCTCGGGCGGCGACGCGGAATTCATGCGCCCGTGGACGGAGAAGGTCTACGGCATCCCCCCCGAGCAGGTCGTCGGCAGCAGCATGAAGACGCGGTTCGAGTTACGCAACGGCAAGCCCGTTATGGTGCACTTGCCGGGAATCGACTTCATCGATGACAGTACGGGCAAGCCGTTGGCCATCAACGAGCACATCGGCCGCCGGCCCATCGCGGCATGCGGCAATTCCGACGGCGACCTGCAAATGCTCCAGTGGACGACCGCGGGCACGGGCGCGAGGTTTGCGCTCCTCGTCCACCACACGGACGCAAGTCGCGAGTGGGCCTACGACCGTACGTCCCCCATAGGTCGTCTCGACAAGGCCCTCGATGAGGCGCACGCGAAAGGCTGGACCGTCGTGGATATGAAAAACGACTGGAAGGTCGTCTATCCCTTCGAGAAGAAATAGACAGCGGCGCACAGGTTTGTCTTACAAGAGAGGGAACATGAACATGTATTGCACGCGCTTCAGACTTCTCGGTTTGATCTTTGTCCTGATACTCCAATTCCAACTGGCCTCGTGTGGAGGCAGCGGCGGGAGCAACGCCGACCCCCCCGGCAGCTTCCCGGTGGTCGTCTTCACGGATGTCCATTTCGACCCTTTCGACGACACGACTCTTTTTCAGGCGCTTAACGCCGCGGATGCCGGCCAATGGGCGGCTATTTTTCAGTCATCGAGCAAAACGACACCTTCGACATGGGGCAAGGATACCAACTACCCCCTGCTCGTGCTCGCGCTTTCGAGCGTAGCGCAGAACATGGGAGCGAGCCCGCTCGTTATTTTTACGGGCGACATTATCGGCCATTACGTTCCGCAAATGTTTTACGTGCTCTACGGGACCAAAGACCCCCTGAACCCGTCCACCGCGGACGTTGCGGCCATGCATGCCTTTATCGACAAGACCGTTGCCTTCTTTATGCAGCAGGTGAAGGCATATGTCGGAAACGCTCCCGTCATGTTCGCCCTCGGAAATGCCGACTCATATACGGGCCTCGGGCCGGACGGCAGCTTCCTGTCCGATACGGCGGAACTCTATTACAGGTATTTTGTGTCCGGCACCGTAGACCATCAGACATTTCTCACCACATTCGCGGGTGGGGGATATTATTCCGCGGAGCTGCCGGGAACGAATCTGATGGTGATAGGGCTCAACACATTCGAGTTTTCTCCCCCCAACCCACTTCTCCCCGATTCGAGCAGCGCGGTAATCGCTCAGCTTGCCTGGCTCGATTCGACACTCGCATCCGCCCAGGCAAGAGGTAAAAAAGTGTGGCTCCTGATGCACGTACCGCCGGGCGCGACCATAGGAGAAACGGCCCAGAATGTCGACGGCAGCGGTCACCTTACGGCCGCCGGGACCACGATGATGTGGAACCAGGATTATCAGGCAAGGTTTATGCTCGTGCTTTTGAAATATCCGGGCCTTATCACCCAAACGCTCGCCGCGCATACCCATATGGACGAATACCGAATCATGTCGCCTCATAATGTGCTCGATATAACGCCCGGCATAACTCCCTACTTCGGCAATAACCCTGCCTATAAGGTCTTCACGTTTTCTTCCGATACCTTGACGGCAACCGATTACGCTTCCCTGAACTATGACCTCGCTACATTGCCTGCGCAGTTCACCGGCTACTACGGTTTTTCGACCGCGTACAACCTGCAGGGCCCTTTGAACGCTTCTCTGGCGCAGCTCTATCCGTTACTCGCCACGGACAATGCAAGACAGGCACTCTACAGGGGGAGTTATTTTTCCGGACATAATTACACTGTTCCCGTTCCCAATACCCTGGCTCCAATTACCGATGCGACCTGGCCCGTTTACTTGTGCGGCATCGGACATATGGACCAGCAAGGGTTTATCGATTGCGTGAACGCCCATTGAGGTTGGAAGGAAGAATCATCGAGGAAGGATTATGAACATGAAGAGAAGTTCCGTCGTACGGTCGCTGCTCCTTGTCTTTGCCCTGACGCTGCTCGCGGGATGCAGCGTGTCCAGGCCGGACCCCCCCTCGACCGCCCCGCTGAGCGCCGGCAACATCAACCTGATATTCCTGGTAAGCCCGGACCTGGCTTACCAGGCGCCCGGCGACGTCAATCCGGACACGGGAAACCTCACCAACCAGGGTTTACAGCGCTCGCTCCTCATGGCCACGTACCTGAGGCAGGAGGTGCTGGGGTTGGAGAACGTTACCGGCATTTACACGCTCGAGCCGATGAGCCATTTGCAGACCGCGCACAATTACCCTGACATGGCGGCGCTTTGGTTCGTGCAGCAGTTCGCCCTGCTCAACCAGATCACCCTCACCGGAAGCGGCGGTCCGGGACCTCCCCTTATTACCGGAAACAGCTACCCGCTTAATGCATCGTACGGGTCGGGGCCTCTACCCGGCGGAGTCGCGACGCCGCTGGTATCCTGCCCCGGTTGCCAGGGGCTCGCTTTCAACGACACGGCAAGCAACAACGTCCAACTGGCAACGGGTATCGTGGCGGCGAACGTCCCGGGCTTCTACGTCTTCTCCGCGCCATGGGAGACCATCAGCGCACTGTTGACAAATATCAACAGGGTCGGGGGTTATAACCTGAATCTTCCGGCGGCCTATATGGGTCCAAACTACGTCTATGCGATCTCCATCGCGCCGTCGGGGGGAGCCGCCAGCCTGGTTACCTACAACAGCAACCTGACCCCGGCCTCCTCCTACCCCGCGCTGCCGGCGCCCGTGCCCACCACTTCATGTACGGCACAGACGTTTTTCAGCATCACGAGGACCGCAGGGACTAATGGCAACATCACTCCGCCGGGGATCAATACCAACGAAACGGTATACATGATCCGCCACGCGGAGGCGCATCCGGTGAGCGATTGGGACGACGGCAACTTTGTGGGTGCGGGGCAATGGCGCGCGATGGCCCTTCCCGCCGCCATGCAGGGCAAAATCAGTCCCAACGTGGTCTATTCAATCGACCCCGCACAGGTCTACCCCGGTGCCCTGGCCGTTCGGGGCAATTTCAATTTTTCGTACGTCAGGCCCTCCCTCACGGTCGAGCCCTATGCGATCGCCAATAACCTGCCCTATTATCTCGTCTCGGGCATCGAGCTGTTCGACCTGAACTCTCCCAAGGCCACCAGCGACTTTTTTTTCACCGGCGGCACATTCTCCAATAAAACCGTGCTGCTGGCGTGGGAGCACGATCACTTCCCGCCGATAGTAGATAAGCTGCTTGCGAGCTATCAGGGCACCGGCCAGACGGCGCCCGCCTGGCCACTCAACGACTACGACACCATCTGGACCGTGACGCTCGACGCCCAAGGCAACGTGACGGTGAGCAACGGGTTGTGCGAAGGCATCGATTCCGCGAGCCTGCCGGTCACGCCCCCACAATTCTGACCGTCTCGAGGGGGCGGTAGGATGTCCCTACCGCCCGCCCAGAATATGGTTATTGAACAGGGACATTGAACATGAATTGCAAAGGCTTTAGGCTTCTCGGCTTGATCCTCGCCGTGATACTCCAACTGCTGCCCGCCTCGTGCGGAAGCAGCGGGAGCAACGCCGACCCCCCCGGCCGGAACAAACGTGGTGGTGATAGGACTCAATACGGTCATGTTTTTCCCTCCCCCTCCCGGCAGCGACACGGCGAGCGCGGTTGCCGACCAGCTTGCCTGGTTCGATTCAACCCTCGCTTCGGCACAGGCCAGGGGCAAGAAAGTGTGGCTCCTGATGCATATACCCCCGGGCGCAAATATACTCGCGAACGCCCAGGTCTTCGATAGCAACGGTTACCTCGCGCCTGCCACGACCACGATGATGTGGAGCCAGGATTATCAGACGAGTTTTCTGCAAATACTTTCTAAATATCCGGGTCTTATCACCATGGAGCTCGCCGCGCATACCCATATGGACGAATACCGTATCATGGCGCCTCACCATGTGCTCGAATTGACGCCCGGCATAACTCCACGCTCCGGCAATGACCCAGCTTTCAAGGTTTTCACCTTTTCCCAGGATACATTGACAGCCACAGACTACACTTCCCTGAACTATGACCTCGCGACGACGCAGGGACAATTCTCCGGCTATTACACTTTCTCGACGGCGTATAACCTGCAAGGCCCTTTGAATGATTCTCTGGCGCAGCTTTATCCATTACTTGCCCGGACAGCGCAAGACGGGCACCTTACGAAGGGCAGTATTTTTCCGGTCGTAGTTACTCTCAAGCCTTTAATCCGATTACCTCCCTGAACTGGCCGGTATTCCGGTGCGGCATTGGAAAAATGGACCAACAGGGATTTATCGATTGCGTGAACGCCCCTTGATCTTCACCAGCACGGGATCGCTTTCGCCCCAAGATATGATTACACATAATGCCCTGCTCCGGCCGCGGACAAGGAGTAAGGATGTCCCGCCCCTGATAAACGCGTCCTGAAACCGCATAGATTGGCTGTAGCACTAAAGAATTGCGCCGGTTCTGCCGATAACCATCATTGGGAGTATGAAATGCCGGCCGTGCGGCTCGCCGACCGCCCGCCTTCAATGCTGCCCTCATCAAAAAGGAGGCCTATTATTCGCGGATCCACGCAGCAGTCCGATGATGCCGAAGCCCTCTTGAGGATGATCTTCGGGCTGTCGACGAACTTCATAAGTCTTCCCCCCGACGATGTCGACGATGGGATAAACGACGTGCTCAAGGCCATAGGAACGTTTGCCCTCGTCGACCGGAGCGGCGTCTTTCAATTCAGCGAAAATGGCGATAAAGTCGGCAGGACGCACGAGTGGTCTTCAAACGGGGCGGCGGGAAGGCCGGAGTATGTGCCGGCGGAGAGCCTTTCATGGCTTTGCGGGAGGATAAAGAGCTGCGAGGTGGTCCATATTCCCGACGTGTGGAAACTGCCGGCCGAGGCGACGAGCGAAAAAGTCGAATTCCTGCGCATAGGCCTTCGATCGATCGTCGCCGTTCCGATAGTATCGGGCTATTCCGTTATCGGCTTCATCGAATTCGAGAGTTTCCACGAAGACAAGGTCTGGTCCGACAACATCATTTCCATGCTGAAGATAGTGGGGGAGATCTTTGCTTTCGCCCTGTCGAGAAAACGCATCACCGAGGCGCTGAAGCAAAGCGAGTCCAAATACAAGATACTCTTCGAACATGCCAATGACGCCATTTTCCTTATCGGAGGAGGGAGGTTCGTTGAATGCAACCCGAAGGGACTGAGTATGTTTGACTGCGCCAGGGAGGAGATCATCGGGCGGTCTCCGACAGAATTCTCACCTCCGACCCAACCGGACGGGAGCGATTCGAAAGAAGAAATCTTCCGAAAAGCTCACCTCGCCCTTTCGGGTGTGCCCCAATTCTTCGAATGGAAACACCGGCGGCGCGGGGGAACGCTTTTTGACGCGGAGATAAGCTTCAGCCGCGCGGAACTCGGCAAGGAGGTCTTCCTGCAGGCCGTGGTGCGCGACGTGACCGACAGGAAGCAGGCAGAGGAAGAACTGGCCTCCACGCTGAAGAACCTCCGGAAAGCCATGGGGGGGACGATCCAGGCAATCGTGCATGTCGTGGAAACGAGGGACCCCTATACGGCGGGACATCAGAACCGGGTGGCAGACCTCGCCGGCGCCATAGCCATCGAAATGGACCTCCCGGCCGACATGGTCGAAGGGATACGCACGGCGGGCATAATCCACGATATCGGGAAGATATCCGTCCCTGCGGAGATACTCTCCAAGCCGGGAAAACTATCGCAAAAGGAATTCGAGCTCATCAAGGACCATCCACAGACCGGATACGAAGTGCTCAAGGACGTCGAGTTCCCCTGGCCCATCGCGCAGATCATCCGGCAGCACCATGAAAAGCTGGACGGCTCGGGTTATCCGCTGGGCTTGAGGGCAGACGAGGTGCTGCTCGAGGCACGGATCATTACCGTTGCGGATGTGATCGAAGCGATAGCGTCGCACCGCCCTTACAGACCCGCCCGGGGCATCGAGGCGGCCCTGTCCGAGGTGGAGCAGAACAAGGGGGTCCTGTACGACGCCTCGGTAGTCGATGCGTGTATGAGGCTGTTTAAAGAAAAGGCATACAAGCTCCGCTGAAGACGCCGGCTTCACTTGAAGGAGTCGAGCAGCCTCGACAGGAATTCCTTTTTGTCGAAACCCGATCCCGGACCTTCGTCGGGCGCCTGCCCGGAAGGGGAGAACGGGTGGTTTTGATCGAGACAGGCCCGGACGTTCGCGACATCGACAAAGCGGGAAAGGCGGTTAAAGGTGCGGATCCCGCTGTTCCGGCCCTCGTGGTGGGCAAGGATGTAAAGCCTCTCCCTGGCCCTCGTTATGGCGACATAGAGCAACCGGTGCTCCTCCTCCAGGCCCTCGGCGTCATGCGTCGTATAGCTGGAGGGAAGGACACCGTCGACGGCGCCGATGAGAAAGACGTTGCGCCATTCGAGACCTTTTGCCGAGTGGATCGTGGAGAGTATGAGCGGTCTCTCCCAGATCGTGTCGTGAAAATCCTTCACGCCCCGCTCCGGCGGCTCCATCGCGAGGTCGACCAGGAGGTCCCGTATCGAGGCGTATCGTTCGGCGATCTGGCTGACGGCCTCTAAGTCGTTCTTGCGGAGGTGCCAGTCGAGGTCGAACTTCTCCCGCAGGATGGGGTGGTAATAGTCTACGACCGCCTGGCACTTTTCACCCGGACTCGTGGCCCTCTGCCCTAATGACAGCAGCTTCCCCAGGTCGGCAAGACGTTTCGCGCAGCCGCCGCCCGCCTTGGCGTGCCGCTCGATGACGTTGCCGATGATGGAGTCGAGCGTCGGATGACCGGCGATTTCCCCGAGGAGAGTCTCCGCGGTCTTCGGGCCGACGCCCGGCACGAGCAGGAGCACCCGCATCCAGGCGAGCTCGTCTTTCGGGTTTTCGAAAAGCTTCAGATGGGCGACGACATCCTTCACATGGGCGGTTTCGTAGAACTTGAGGCCGCCGTACACGGCGAAGGGGATATTCCTCCTGCCAAGCTCCGTCTGGAGAGGGATCGTGATATAGGCCGACCGGAAGAGGATGCACTGATGGGACAGCTCCATCCCCTCGTCGTAGAAGGCCTTTACCTGCCCGGCAACCCACTCCGCCTCTTCGTACGCGTCTTTGAAGTAAATCAGCCATGGCTTCTCACCGGATTCCTTTTTGGCCGCGCGCAGGCATTTCTCGTATTTATTCGGCATGTTGTCGAGGACGGCGTTGCCCACATCCAGAATGGCCTGGGTGCTCCTGTAATTCTCTTCCAGCTTGATAATACGGCACCCCGGAAACCTCTCCGGGAAGCCCATTATGTTCATGTGGGAAGCACCCCGGAAAGAGTAGACGGATTGGGCGCCATCCCCCACCACCAGTATCCGCCGGTGCCCTTCGGCCAGGTGATAGGCGATGGCTGCCTGCATGATGTTGGTGTCCTGGAACTCGTCTACCATCACATACTGATAAGATCGGGAAAGTTGGGCGCGGATGTCACCGTTTTCCAGCAGGATCTTCAGGTAAAGGAGAAGATCGTCGTAGTCCAGACACTGGGACGCGATCTTGTACTCCATATACTTTTGCCGGAGCGTCTGTATCTCGTCGAGGTACTGGTCGAAGCCCGGATAGTACCTCTCGAGTACGTCTTCGAGGGGGATTCCCTTGTTGAGGGCCATGCTGAGGATCTTTCTGAGCATATCCTTTCTCGGACGCCTTTTCTCGTGAGCGTAAAACCCGAGCCGGACCGCGCATCTCTGTATCGCCTCCTCCGCATCGGCCTCGTCGTAAATGGTGAAGCTGTTCGGAAAGCCGAAACAATCGCTGTATGTCCGCAGCACCTTGTTGGCAAAGGAGTGGAAAGTCCCGCCCTCCACGCCCCTGCACCTCGGATCGCTCTTCGCGGCCCTCGATATCATCTCGCGTGCGGCCCGCCTGGTGAACGTAAGGAGCAGGATAGAGGCGGGGTTGATGCCGCCCTCCACGAGGTAGCGGACCCGAAAGTCTATCACCCTCGTCTTGCCGCTTCCCGCTCCCGCGATAACGAGCACGGGACCCTCGATGCTCGTCACGGCCTCGTATTGCGCGTCGTTAAGCTGCTCTCTCATTTCCCGGTTCATGGTATCGGTGATTATAACTCAGAGCAACCGTACTATACCAGCCCGTTAAAAGGGAGGGCGAAGGGACGTGGCCACGGCCTTATTGCGATGGGTTGACCGAGTTTTTTCACCTGCGCAGACGGATTATGCGAAAATAACGGCAGGAAGAGACGTAGCAGACATGCGGCAATAATGAAGGTGCAGCTTCTCACGGACTGCTTTCACCCGTACGGCGCGCCCGACCCTTACGCCTTGCTCTCGAACTTTTCGACCACCGACCTGTACTTCTCGTGGATCAGCTTTCTGTCGAACTCCNNATGAAGAAGCGCCTGTCTTCCTTTTCGATATGCAGGGGATAAAACTCGACAAGCCCCTTCATGATCGTCACGGCGTCGCCGAGGGCGGCGCCGTCGCCGGCGATATGACGGTCCTTGGCGGCAACGAGTCGAGCCGTCATCTCCCTCGCCACGACATGCTCCCCTCTCAATTCTTCCATCGTCTGCCTGTACTGATCCGACATGGTGGTCCGTCCGAGCATCTCGAACAGAATATCTTCTTCTTTTCCATGGTGGCAGCGATCGGCGTACATCCTGATGAAATCGACGGCCTGATCGATGAACTCGGGCCTCAGCTTACCCGTCTTCCGTATCTCCTCCACCTCCGTGCTCATCACCTTGATCATCCGCTCAATGAGCCTGTGTTCTATCATCAGGGGCGCAACGGGCATCATGGCAATCCTCCGGAACCGCCGGACAATAATGCATGAAAAGAAAAGGCAAGGCCGCTGTTTTTAAGAAAATGGTCCCAGCGAGATTCGAACTCGCGTTACCGGCGTGAGAGGCCGACGTCCTAAACCCCTAGACGATGGGACC
>PLSJ01000141.1 GCA_003165115.1 Syntrophaceae bacterium
AATGAGCGCACCGGGAATCGCTGCCGCGCGGCGCGCCGGGTTGCAACAAAACAGCCGATGAGGTACACTATCTCATATGATGGAAGAAGGGTCTTTGCGGCTTCAGGCCCTTCCCGGCGGAATCTGCGTCTTTCCGGACCGGGGCTTACTTTCGGTGGTTTCATCTTTGTTGCACGCGTGCGTGAGTTGACCGGATGACCGGCAATAAAAGCGGCTAAAAGACGCACAAGCTTTCGCCTCTCTTCATTTCCCAGGTCATGCGGCCGGTTGTTATTGGAAGAGCCACACCCAATTCTGATGAGGTGAAGAATTCTCATGGAAAGACACTCAGGCTGGAAAAGGAAATCACAGGAAGAAATCAAGCGGCTCAACGCATTCTCCGAGCAATATAAACAGTTCCTCGATGTGGCGAAGACGGAGCGGGAAGCGGCCGCGCAGATCGAGATGACACTGCGCGCCCACGGTTTTACGAGCGAGATGAATGGACCGCGTATCTATGCCGTGAACAGGGGGAAAGAGGTCATTGCCTTCAGGAAGGGCAGCCGTGACCTTGCCCAGGGTCTGAAGATCATCATCGCCCACATCGACGCCCCCCGCCTGGATCTTAAACAGAACCCCCTCTATGAGGACGTGGATCTCGCGCTCCTTCGGACGCACTATTACGGCGGCATAAAGAAGTACCAGTGGGTCGCGATGCCGCTGGCCATACATGGGGTCGTGGTGAAGGCGGACGGGACGCTCGTCAACCTCGTCATCGGCGAGAACGATTCGGACCCGGTCTTCTCCATCGACGACTTGCTCCCCCACCTTTCACACAAGCACCAGGACGACAAGAAACTCTCCGAGGCGATAGAGGGCGAGAAACTGACCCTGCTCTTCGGCAGCATGCCGCTGCGGGGCGAGGAGCGGGAACCGGTAAAGAAGGCCGTCCTCGGGTTGCTGCGGGAACAGTACGGTCTCGAGGAAGAAGATTTTATCAGCGCCGAAATCGAGGTGGTACCGGCCTTCAAGGCGCGGGACGTGGGCATCGACAGGAGCATGGTGGGGGCTTACGGCCAGGACGACCGGGCATCGGCCTACCCGCTGCTAGCCGCCATGGTGGACCTCGATGAGGAGCCCGCCTGGCCGGTCCTTGCCGTTTTCATCGACAAAGAGGAGATAGGCTCTGAAGGGAATACGAGCGCCCAATCCCATTTCATTCAAATGTTCCTTCAGGACCTGATAGAAGGACTGGGGCTCGGCAACGCCGACGCACTCATGCGCCGCCTGCTTTTCAGGTCGAAAGCGATCAGCGCCGATGTGAACGGCGCGGTGAACCCCACCTGGCAGGAAGTGCACGAGAAACAGAATGCCTGTTATCTCGGCGGCGGCATCTGCGTTACCAAGTTTACCGGTCATGGCGGCAAGGTGGGCGCAAACGACGCCCACGCCGAATATGTCGGCGAGATAAGGAACATCCTTTCAAAGAGTGACGTCATCTGGCAGGTGGGAGAACTGGGAAAAATCGACGAAGGGGGAGGCGGAACGGTGGCAAAATACCTTGCCGAGTACGGCATGGATATTATAGACATGGGTGCCCCGATCCTTACCATGCATTCCCCTTTTGAAATATCGAGCAAGCTCGATATCTTTGAGGCGTATCGAGCCTTTAAGGCATTTTTCGTCTCATAAAACGGAGGCAATCAGCGCATGTGGGAAAACGAAACATTCAAAGTGCCGGAGATACTCCCCCTGCTCCCTGTCCGGGACATGGTCATGTATCCCGCGGTCACCCTGCCGCTTTTTCTCGGAAGGGAGATGTCTATAAACGCGGTGGAGAAGTCCCTTTCGCAGGACAGGCTCATTGTCGTCGCCGCCCAAAAGGACCTGACCGACGAAGATCCGCTGCCCGCGAAAATCTATTCCATGGGCGTGGTCTCGCAGATCATGCGCATGCTGCGCCTCCCCGACGGCAGGATAAAGATCCTGATCCAGGGGCTTAAAAAGGCGCAGATCATGGAATACGTGCAGGAAAAGCCGACGTTTCTCGTGCGGATAAAAGCGGTGGAAGAGCCGCTTATCACCGACATTACCCTTGAGATAGAGGCGCTCATGCGCTACATCAGGGAGGAGATGGAAAAAGTGGTCTCCATGGGGAGACTGGTTCCTTCCGATGTCCTCCTCGTCCTCGACACGATAGACGAGCCGGGGAAATTCGCCGATATCGCCTGCGCGAACCTCGGGCTCCAGGTCGACAAGGCACAGGAGCTTCTCGAGATTGTCGATCCCATCGAGCGTCTGCGGAAGCTCTCGGAGATCGTCGGCAAGGAAATCGAGCTTCTGAACATGCAGGCAAAGATACTCTCGCAGGCGAAAGACGAGATGACGAAGAGCCAGCGGGAGTATTTCTTAAGGGAACAGATGAAGGCGATACGGTCGGAGCTTGGCGAGACCGACGAGCGGGATGACGACGTGAAGGACCTGCGCAAGAAGATCAAGAAGGCAAAGATGCCGCGCGAGGTGGAGAAAGAAGCAAAAAAGCAGGTGGAGCGTCTTGAGATGATGCACCCCGACGCCATCGAGTCGAACATGCTCAAGACTTACATAGAGTGGCTCGTGGAATTGCCGTGGAGCACTTCCACCAAGGACAACATAGACATAAAAAAGGTGAAG
The DNA here is from genome assembly GCA_003165115.1 of Syntrophaceae bacterium. GTDB lineage: Bacteria > Desulfobacterota > Syntrophorhabdia > Syntrophorhabdales > WCHB1-27 > BOG-1155. Next base: position 2,653 of record PLSJ01000141.1, read on the forward strand.
GCCATCCTCGACGAGGACCACTACGGCCTCGAAAAGGTGAAGGAGAGGATCCTCGAATTCCTGAGCGTCATCAAGCTGAAGGGCGAGATGAAGGGTCCCATCCTCTGCTTTGTCGGGCCTCCCGGCGTCGGCAAGACCTCCCTGGGTCAGCGCGTGGCGCGGGCCACCAACCGCAAGTTCGTGCGCATGTCCTTG
>PLSJ01000173.1 GCA_003165115.1 Syntrophaceae bacterium
GTCGCCACAATCGGGGCGGGGTCGGAAAAACGATCCTGCCCTTTCTTTTGCAGACCTTTGTTAAAGATGCAGTTTAGACACATGAAACAGCGGCAGGCTTGCAAACCGCCCGACGCTGTTTTAAACTTCGGGAAATGACGGCAAAGAAAGTTGCTCCGGCAGGTTGGGCTTTATGGATCGTGACCGCCGGACCTGCCTATGCGCCCCGGCCGACGGATTACGTGTGTGGCGTCACGCCTTTACGTCCCTGACCCTTCTCTTGATAATCTTGCCCTTTTGATGGGGCATATCGGCCCTGATATAGATGGTTTTGTCGAATATTCTGTCTACGGTGCCTTCCATTTCTTTCTTCGCGAAAGAGAATGTTACCCTGTCTCCCGATTTCATGCAGCTCCTCCGGCAGTCTTGCCACTCGCGGTCTCGGATTTGGTCTCGGACTTGGTTTCAGGCTTGCTCTCGGACTTCTCTTCCGCTTTTCCCTCGTGCTTGTCTGCCTGTTTTGCGCCGTTGCCTTTGGCGGACGCGGCCGGAGACTTGTAGTCGGTTACGTACCAGCCCGTTCCCTTTAGCTGAAAAGAGCACAGGGAGATAAGCCTGTTGAGACGGCCCTTGCAGGCATTGCATTCCTTCAGCGGCTCCTCCGAGATTTTCTGAAAGATCTCAAACTTCTTGCCGCAATCGAGGCATTCATATTCATATATGGGCATGTTACGACCTCCGCACTGTAACTCGTTGATTAGTATAATCCGTAATCATTTCTACGTCAATAGGGCAAAAAAGCGAGTTAAGTTGTTGCGTGCGACGCAGGAGGCGTGCTATACAAGAGAGAAAGGAGAGGCACGTGGTAAAAACACCGGTCCTGATTCTTCTTGGAAGCGAAAGCGATATGCCGCTCATGCAGGACGGCCTCGATTTTTTGAAGGAAATGGGTGTCACATTCGTGCTCGACATCGCTTCCGCCCATCGCCATCCGGAAAAAACGGCTGCCTATGCAAAAAGCGCCCGTGAAAAAGGCATAGAGGTAATCATCGCGGGCGCCGGTCTGGCTGCCCATCTTCCAGGTGTCATCGCCGCCCACACGCCCCTTCCCGTTATCGGCATCCCCCTGAAAGGCGGCGCCCTCCTCGGCATGGACGCCCTTCTCTCGATGGTCCAGATGCCGAAGGGCGTCCCCGTGGCGACCGTGGGCATCGACGCCTCCCGCAATGCCTGCATCCTCGCCTGCGAGATACTCTCCATAAAGTATGACGAGGTCCGGGTGAAGCTCGAAGAGATGAAGGAAAAGATGCGGCGGGAGATAGACGAGAAATCGCGGAGATTGCGTTCCCGGACGGAGTGAGCCTATCCTTTCCCGGCCCGGCCGGTAACCGACAACGATTTGCGCATGTCTGCGGAGGCCTATGCTCAACGCCATAACCGATATAGAAGGCATCCGGGTCGGCCACGCCTCCGATTACCGGGGCTTTACGGGGTGTACGGTCATCCTGTTCGACCAGCCTGCCACCTGCGGGATCGACATAAGGGGCAGCGCCTCCGGGACCAGGCAGATCGACGCGCTCAGCATCGCCCACGTGGTCGATAAGGTCCACGCGGTGCTGTTCTCGGGAGGAAGCGCCTTCGGCCTCGATGCGACAAGCGGGGTCATGAAGTACCTGGAAGAGAGGGGTATCGGCTTCGACACGGGCGTGGCAAGAATCCCCATCGTCCCCACCGCAGTGATATTCGACCTCGGCTTCGGAGATTGGCGGGCGAGGCCGACAGCGGAGATGGGGTACGAGGCGTGCCAGAACGCGGGTCTGTCCGTCGATGAGGGGAGTGTGGGCGCGGGTGTCGGTGCAACGGTAGGGAAACTTTTCGCCGCGGGCAGGGCCATGAAGGGCGGACTCGGGACCGCCGGTGTCTCCATGCCCGACGGGGCAACGGTGGCCGCTCTGGTGGTCGTCAATGCCTTCGGCGACGTGGTCGACAACGTGACGGGAAAAGTTATCGCCGGGCTGCGGACGGCGGAGGAGAGCTTCGCGTTCTCGGGGACCGTCGATTGCCTGAAGCAGGGCCAGGTGCGCAGGCAATTCGGCATAGATAACACCACGCTTGCCCTGGTGGCCACAAATGTCCAGTTTAATAAGAGGGAAATGACGAAAGTCGCCCAGATGGCCCAGGCAGGTCTCATAAAGACCATAGCCCCGGTCCACACGACCTTTGACGGCGACCTGGTGTTCGCCGCCTCCCTCGGACAAGTGAAGGGGGACGTGAACCGTGTGGGTCTGCTCGGTGAATTCGTGGTTGCCGAGGCGATCAAGAGGGCGGTGAGAAAGGCGGACGGTTTCGGAAAATTGCCCGCCTTCAAGGATTTGTCCCGGGGATCGAAGGAACGCCCGCGGGGTCGCAAGCCCTAGACGTATTTTCGCAAAAGATTCGTCATCACGGGAGAAATACGATGGAAACAGACTACCGGCAAGTAGCGCAGCTCATTAAGGAGCAGGGAAATGTTGTCGCCTTCACGGGCGCGGGTATCTCCGTCGAGAGCGGCATCCCTGCGTTTCGCGGGGGGCAGGGCCTCTGGGAAAAGTACGATCCCATGGAATATGCGGACATCCGGGCATTTTTGCGGTCCCCGGAGAAGGTCTGGACCATGCTGAGGGAGATGGGAGACGTGATCCTTCGTGCCGAGCCGTCGCCTGCGCACAAGGCGTTGGGAGTCCTCGAAAAGGCCGGCCTGCTCAATGCGGTCATTACCCAGAATGTCGACGGGCTGCATCAAATGGCGGGAAATACGAATGTCATCGAATATCACGGGAACCACCGGCGCCTCGTCTGCCCCGGCTGCTCCTACACGGGGCCTTTTACCGAGGAGTCGATGCAGGTGCTGCCTTACCCCGTATGCGCCCGGTGCCAAAGGGCATTGAAGCCGGACGTGGTCTTTTTCGGCGAGCAGATACCGGTCTCGGCAAGCGCCAGGGCCGGGATCGAGGCAGCCGCCTGTAAGGTAATGATTATCGTAGGGACGTCGGGGGCGGTCTACCCCGCCGCTGACATACCCTTCACGGCGAGCGAGAAAGGCGCAACGATCGTGGAAATCAATGTGTCGCCCACACCGTTTACCTCGTCTATTACAAATTATTTTGTCGAAGGGAGCGCGTCGACGATATTGCCCCGCATCCTGAACGAGCTCGGGCTCGACCTCGCGTGAGCGATCCGGGCTTCCCGTAAGAGCACACAAGGGGACCTCTATGGAACACACCTATTGCGTTATCATGGCCGGGGGCAAAGGAGAACGCTTCTGGCCGCTCAGCACCATTCGGACCCCGAAACCCTTCATCAGGCTTATCGGCGACAAAACCATGATACAGATGACCGTCGACCGTGTCGCGGCCCTCGTGCCGAAGGAACGGATATTCGTGGTCCTCGGCGAGGAGCACGTCGACGTGGCGCGGCGCCAGCTCCCGGACCTCTCGGAAGACCAGTTTATCGTCGAGCCCGAGGGGAGAGATACGGGGCCTTGCATAGGCTTCACCGCGCTGCTCCTGCACCGGAGGGACCCCGAGGCGGTCATGGTCGTGCTCCCCGCCGACCAGTATATTCCCGACACGGACGCATTCGCCGCATGCGCCTCCGTAGCGGCAGAATGCGCGAGACAGGGGGACTACCTTGTCACCATAGGCATTACGCCGACCCGGCCGGAAGTGGGCTACGGTTACATATATGCGGGGGAGAGGACCGGTATCGCCCAAAGAGGCTCGTGCTTCCGGGTAAGCCGTTTTGTCGAAAAACCCGACGAGGTAAAGGCTGCCCAATATCTGGCAGACGGCAACTACTATTGGAACAGCGGCATCTTCGTGTGGCGGACCGCCGTGGTGCTCGCGGGTATCGAGCGGCACATGCCGGAGCTTTTCAAGGGACTCCGGGCAATAGAAGGGGCCGTGGCGGCGGGTGACTCCCGAAAGGTGGCGGAGGGCTTCAAGGGTTTTCAAAAGATTTCCATCGATTATGGGCTGATGGAGAAAGCCGATAACGTGTTGATGGTGAAGGCCAGCTTTGCGTGGGACGACGTGGGAGCATGGGGCTCGCTTCAAAGAGTGATGAAGCTGGACGAAGCCGGAAATTACCTGAGGGGCAACCCCGTCTGTGTCGACACGACAGGCTGCGTGGTCTACGGGGAGAATGTGCCGGTGGGGGTAATCGGCGTATCGAACCTGATCGTTGTGGCGTCCGATGCAGGCGTGCTCGTCTGCGATATGGGGAGAGATCAGGAGACAAGGCGGATAGCGCGGATGATCGAGCAGGCATCGGCGGAAGGCGCGTCCGGCGAGAAAAAGGACGGGAAAAAGTAAGGGGTTTCCATGGTAGCGAAGGTGTTTACGTCGGGTCTCAGCGGGATAGACGGCATCAAAATCGAGGTGGAAGTCGATATATCCCACGGTCTGCCGTCCTTCAGCATCGTCGGTCTTCCCGAGCCGTCCGTAAAGGAGAGCCGGGAGAGGGTAAGGGCCGCGATAAAAAACGCGGGCTTCGAGTTCCCCAATGACAGGATCACCATAAATCTCGCGCCTGCCGACGTGAGGAAGGAAGGCGCGTCTTTCGACCTGCCCGTGGCCCTCGGACTCCTTGCGGCCATGGGGATCATCGCCCAGGGCGCGATCGACAGCCACCTCGTCACCGGGGAGCTTTCGCTGGACGGAAGGATCAAGGGGACCAGGGGTGTGCTCCCCATGACGGTCCTCGCCGCGAAGGAACGCTTCACCTCCATGATCGTCCCGGCGGAGAATGGGCGCGAGGCCGCGGTAGTAAAGGGCATAAAAATTTATGGCGCCTCTCACCTGCTCGACATCGTCCATTACCTCCGTGGTGATTCAGGGCTCGAGTCTTTTACCGGCACCACGGACATCGTGACGAGGCCGGAAGCGGAAGACAGGCTCAACTTCTCGGACGTCAGAGGACAGGCGCACGCGAAACGGGCGATCGAGATCGCCGCGGCAGGGGGCCACAACGTCCTCATGGTCGGCCCGCCCGGCTCGGGGAAGACCATGCTCGCCCGGAGGATACCCACCATCCTGCCTTCCCTGAGCTACGACGAGGCGATAGAGACGACCAAAATACACAGTATAGCCGGCCTCTTGAGCCAGGAGAAGTACCTGGTGTCCGAAAAGCCCTTTCGCGCCCCTCACCATACCATTTCCGACGCGGGACTCATCGGGGGAGGCTCTTTGCCCCGTCCGGGGGAGATAAGCCTCGCCCATAACGGCGTGCTCTTTCTCGATGAATTCCCCGAGTTCAAGAGAAACATCCTCGATTCCCTGCGCCAGCCGCTCGAAAGCGGGAACATCGTCATCTCCCGCGTCTCCCAGGCGGTCACCTTTCCGGCGAGTTTCATGCTGATCGCCGCGATGAACCCCTGTCCCTGCGGCTATTACGGTGATCCGAGGAGGGCGTGCATCTGCTCGGGCAGCCAGATACACCGCTACAGGACAAAGGTGTCGGGGCCTCTGCTCGACCGGATCGACATACAGATCGCCATTCCGGCGCTGACCATAAAAGAGCTTTCCCTCGATACGGAAGAAGAGTCATCGGAAGCGATCAGGGAGCGGGTGATGGCAGCGCGAACGCCGCAGAAGGAGAGATTCGGTGGCAGACAGGTCCATGCGAACGGGCAGATGACGGCGCGGATGGTGAAGAAGCATTGCGGCGTGAACGCCGCGGCAAAGGACCTGCTGGAACGGGCCGTCGAGAAGTTCGGTCTGTCTGCGCGCGCTTACCACAGGATACTCAAGGTGTCGAGGACGATCGCGGACCTGGAGCTTAAGGCGGATATCGACGAAAGCCATGTGGCTGAGGCGATACAGTATCGGGTGCTCGACAAGAAGATGGTCGCGTAAACAAACGGGACGTTGCGGAAAAGCAGGCCGTCCCGTCGCTTCCGTTGCGCTCCTCAATAATCGGGCTTATATTAGACGCGGATAGCGGAAACGGTTGGAGATAATGTCCTCTTGCCCGAATTCCCATTATTATCACTATCTCAAGCGTGCCATTGTCGATTGACGGAAGGCGGCGGCAGTTATTATGTTACATGCAGCCATGATACCATAGTGCAGTTCCTCAAACAAAGGAAAGGAGCGTGAAACGATGAAGTTCACACCATTGCAGGACAGAATAATTATCAAGAGGCTGGAGGAGGAGGCAAAGACAAAAGGGGGGATCATTATTCCCGACGCCGCCAAGGAAAAACCCCAGGAGGGCCGTGTGGTCGCCGTCGGGGCCGGCAGGATGACGGAGAAGGGACAGAGAGTGGCGCCCGAAGTAAAGGTGGGCGACAAGATCCTCTTCGGCAAGTACTCGGGAACGGATATTAAAATTGACGGCGAGGACCATCTGATCCTTAAGGAAGAGGATATTCTCGCGGTAATCGAAGATTAAGAGAGGAGAAATCACATGGCAAAAGAGATTCTGTACGATCAAAAAGCGAGGGAAGCGCTCCTTAAAGGGGTCAACGCCCTTGCAGACGCGGTAAAAGTTACCCTGGGACCGAAGGGGAGAAACGTCATACTGGATAAATCGTTCGGGTCTCCTACCATCACGAAAGACGGGGTGACCGTGGCCAAGGAGATCGAGCTGGAGGACAAGTTCGAGAACATGGGCGCCCAGATGGTGAGAGAGGTAGCGAGCAAGACCTCCGATATCGCCGGTGACGGCACCACAACGGCCACGGTGCTTGCCCAGGCCATTTACCGGGAAGGGACAAAGCTGGTGGCCGCGGGGAATAACCCCATGGAGCTGAAGCGGGGGATAGAGAAAGCGGTCGAGGTAGTGGTCGAGGAGCTCAAACGCCTCTCCAAGCCGACCAAGGACCAGAAGGAGATCGCCCAGGTGGGAACGATCTCTGCAAATAACGACGAGACGATCGGCAACATTATCGCCGAGGCCATGGGCAAGGTGGGAAAAGAGGGCGTCATTACCGTGGAAGAGGCGAAGAGCATGGAGACCACCCTGGATATCGTCGAGGGCATGCAGTTCGACAAGGGCTATATTTCTCCCTACTTCGTCACCAACCCGGAAAAGATGGAGGTAGTCCTCGAAGAGCCGGCCATCCTCATCAACGAAAAGAAGATCAGCGCCATGAAAGACCTCCTGCCCGTGCTGGAGCAGGTCGCGAAGATGGGAAAGAGCCTCTTGATTATCTCCGAAGACGTGGAAGGCGAAGCCCTGGCGACCCTCGTGGTGAACAAATTGCGCGGGACCCTGAAAGTCGCGGCGGTCAAGGCGCCGGGGTTTGGCGACAGAAGAAAGGCGATGCTCGAGGATATCGCCATCCTCACCGGCGGC
>PLSJ01000399.1 GCA_003165115.1 Syntrophaceae bacterium
GACAATGTGGCCCGCGGTAATCGCAAGGACTAGCCATGCCGCCCTTGGGTCCTTCCTCGCCTGACAGATGCCGCCGATCACACAGGCCCCCGCGATAAAACCGAGCAGATAGCCCCCCGTCGGGCCCGCAAGCACGCCCAGGCCCGCCTTTCCTCCCGCAAACACAGGCAGACCGATAACTCCCAGGAGGACGTAAACGATCTGGCTCATGGCGCCGAAGCGGGCCCCCAGCAGGAGACCGGCCAGGGTCATGAACAGGTTCTGGAGCGTGATGGGGACAGGGTAAAGGGGGATGGAGAGGAAGGCGCCGATCGCGGTAAGGGCGCCGAACATCGAGGCATAAACCAGGCCCCGCAGTGGTGTCGTCCCGGGTTTCATTCTATTCCCTCCTCCCGAAGACCTCTATTGTAAACCAACTCTTCGAGAAGGTTAACAACAAAATGAAAGGTGCCAAAAAAGTGGACCCAAGAGGTCACAAGGGCGGGGGTCTTCTATTCCGGGCAACCGGCCCTTCCGGCCACTGCCTGGGAAGCAATGGCCGGAAAATTCGAGGGGCCTTCACCCGGCCCGCCGAAGACTGCGCTTCGTGTCTCCTCTCTTTATGGCGACGGGGCTAGGCAGATCGGAGAGAAGCCAAAAAAAAGGGCTTGAAGAAAGGGAAAAGGCGAGGGGCTGACGGGGACCGTCCATTATATGGAAAGTTGGGGGGATTTAACCCCCCGACGCGCAAGACGTTTATATTCAGGTCACCTGATCTCATCCCGCGTAGTATATGACGTTGTCATACATATGTCAAGTATTTTTTCTCCGGCCACGTGCTTCGGCGGAGAGAGGGCTTATATTTTCTCACAGGAGGGAATACCGATGGATGTGGACAAAGCAATGAGGCAAGAACTCCTCGCGCTCCTGCGAGGTGGCAATGCGCACATGACCTTTGACGAGGCGGTCTCAGGTTTTCCCATGGAAGAGATCAACAGGAAGGTGCCGCACGGCAGCTACACGGTCTGGCACCTCCTCGATCATATGAGGATCGTCCAGTGGGATATCCTCGAATTCGTGAGGAACCCCCGCCACGTATCACCCGACTTTCCCGGCGGCTACTGGCCGCCGCCCGACGAGCAGGCGACCAGGACGAAGTGGGAAAAAAGCGTCGAAGGGTTTCGCGCCGATCTGGCGGCGGTGCAGCAGATCGTTCAAAACCCGCAAACGGACTTCTTCGGCCCCATGCCCCACGCAAAAGAGTACGTCATATTCCGCGAAATGTTGCTCGTCGCGGACCATAACGCCTTTCATGTGGGAGAGCTTGTCGCGTTGAGGCGGGTCCTCAATTTGAAGCCCGTGAAAGAGTATTAGAACGGGTCCGGGAGCGTAAGGAAGAGAAACCCATCCGTCCTTTACAGAACGGCTTCGAGGGTTTATATTTGTCTATCTTGTAAGAGGATAACTCATATGGAGGAACCAATGAAAGAAACAGTCGAACAGGTGATCGGTAAGATCAGACCCATGCTCCAGCGTGACGGGGGCGACATAGAGCTCGTCGACGTGACGGCCGAGGGCGTCGTGAAGGTGAAGCTTACGGGGGCCTGCGGGAGCTGCCCCATGAGCATGATGACATTGAAAATGGGTGTGGAAAGCGCACTGAAAAAAGAAATACCCGAAGTCAAAGAGGTAGTCTCCGCATAATGCTCAGATTGTTGTTGACAAAAAAAACCATTTTACTTTAATATGGTTTTAGAAAAGGGGGTGAGCGAGCATGACATGCGGGGTGAAAGGGTGCGCGGCTAAAAAGGCGACGCCAAAAAAGAAAGAGGCGCCAAAGAAAGACAAAAAGGGTAAGAAGTAGCACGGGGGCAACCGCCCCCGTCTCCTTTTATGAACGGACGAAAAAGGCTTCTCATCGCAACCAGGGATGAAGTGGTGCGTGCGTGGTTTGAACAGTTCTTCCTGCGCCACAAAGACCTGGAAGGCGATATGCTTCTCGAGCCGCATGACGCGGTGCGGCGGATAATTGCGACAAAGCCGCACGCCCTTTTCCTGGATATACCTTCGACAGATAGTTTCGATGCAGGCATCTTCCGCGAAGTAAAGGCAACCGACCCTTATCTGCCCATTATCACGCTCACCGAAGCAGACAACGCCGAAGCGAGGCTGCACGCGCTGGAGCACGGGGCTTATTCCAGCATCGTGAAGCCCTTGCGCGACAGCGTCGAGATCTACTGCACCGTCTGCAACGCCATCAAGGACTATGGAGACAAGAAAGAGTCGGCCCTGGCCATTTCGGAGATGAAAGACAGGTGTGAGGCCGACACGCTCAACTTGCTGGAACTCGAACTGGTGAAGGGCCTGCAGCATATGATAGGCGAGACAGAGGAACCTGCCTCGATTTTCAAGCACTCCTTCTCCCTGATAAAGAATTACCTTGCCTTCGAGGCATTTGCAGCCCTCGTCCCCAGGCATGAGGAAGCGGAGATTTACGTCTATCCGAACGTGGCGCTCAGCGAGGACATCGGAGAAGTAATAACCGGCGCCCTGATCAGGCGAATGACGCGGCTCGCCGAACAGGACAAGAAGGTGAGGGTAGTCATCCAGCAAGAAGTTCCCGGCCGGTCTCCTTCGGATGAGCTCAAATCCGTCATAGTCCANNAGCGACCGGCCGGTCCCCTTCCGATGACCTCAAATCCGTCATAGTCCCTCTGGTCACGACCAGCAGAACGTACGGTTACGCGGGTATCTACCGGGGCACCTCCTTCGACTACAGGGAGGAATCGGTATTCAAGAGGTTCTGCGCCCATATGGCGACCGCCCTCGAAAAGATAAGCCTCTTCGAGGAGATAAAGTCCCTGTCTGTCAGCGACGGACTTACCGGCCTCCACAACCATTTGTCGATCGTCTCGAAACTGGAAGTCGAGGTACAACGGTCCGAGCGGTATGGCTCTCCGCTTTCCGTGATCGTTTTCGACATCGATAACTTCAAGGAGATCAA
>PLSJ01000461.1:0-9668 GCA_003165115.1 Syntrophaceae bacterium
TTCATACGCGAAAGCAATGCCCCGGTTGAAATCAAGAACGCACGTTGGAGATCTCTGGACGCCATCATTCAATACGCCGAAGGGGGTGAATGTCGGCACTCAGGAATTCTCACCTACTTCAAAGATGTCGATCGGATTCAGTCCTGCGGCCATTGCGACGTGTGCGACCCCGGCTCCCGGAGGAGGGTCCCCCACACCGTCGTGACACCCGCGAAGACGCCTGGCCGGAAAGGAAAAGCAAAGGAGAAGAAACCCGCGATCGAAAGAATTGCAACTCCCTTGAGCGCCCAGGAATCGGCGAGGGCGAGGGCCGTCAAGGACTGGCGGCTCGAGTATGCGAGATCACTCGACATGCCGGCCTTCATCATTTTCAGCAACCGGACATTGGAAGACCTGGCCAGAAAGGCCCCCGGAACTCTGGCCGAATTGGAAAAAGTATACGGACTGGGCCCCCAGAAGATCGAAGCCTTCGGCAAGGAACTGCTTGAAGTCCTCCAGGGGGTAGTCTGAAAGCGGCCGATGGGCCGTACAGAACTGAGTGTTGTACGTATGTAAGAATTGTATGTATGTTGTATGTAAAAGTGCCTCCTTGTCGCCCCTCCTTGCCACCCCTGGTTGCCAGCCCTCTATGTCACTTTGACAGACAGAGCGGAAATCTGGGAGAATCTTACTCAGCTCAGTCGGTCGTCTTGAAAGACCTAGGGAGACGACGTGGTCCGGTTGACGTTTCAGCCGGTTTCGAGAGCTTCCGTAAACGGGCGCGTTTCTGCTCTTTGACAATTATGCTGCTGTGACAGCGCTGTGACTTGCGGCGCTCTCCCCGAGAAAGCTGAAGACAAAGGTACCCCCCCTGGAAACCGTGCACTTTCGTGCACCCCCGTAAACTTATGCCGGAATGACTCCTGCCGCTTGCTCTATCCTATAAGGTCTTGGCCTGAAATCTCCCATTTTACCGATTACAAAGAAGAGACAGGGACCACAATACGCGGCGCGATGATGACCCGTAAGGGGCGCTGTCTTCGATACGCCCAAGACGTGTTGATTATTGACAAATGGTAGTTAGAATAGCCACATGTGGTCTTGACCCGAGGAGAACCCGTGACGACAAAATTGACTGCCATTTACGAAAAGAGGATAAGACCCCGCGCGAAGAAGATACTTATCGGACTCGTCATCTTTTTCGTCGCATTTACCCTCGCCGGGTTTCTTGTTCTGCCTCCCGTGCTGAAATCCGTTTTGACCAAGGAGCTTTCCAAAACGCTCGTGCGGGAAGTGACCATCAACCGGATCAGGACCAATCCATATACGCTTTCCATGACGATAAGAGGGCTTCTGGTCAAGGACCGGGCGGGCGCCGGGACATTCCTCTCTTGTGACGAGATATTTTTGAACCTCCAAAGCCTCTCCGTCCTCAAAATGGCCCTAGTCCTTAAAGAGGTCCGGATCACCGGGCCCTACCTGAGGATCGCCCGTAATCAGGACCTCTCCTATAACTTCTCTGATTTGTTGAAAAAGAAGGAGCCGGCGTCCCCGGAGAAGGCCAAGCCCCCCAGGTTCTCCCTGAATAACATCAGCATAATTAACGGGAGTGTCGATTTCCAGGATGCGCCTGAAAAGACACACCATACGGTCAGGGGCTTGAGGATCGGCATCCCCTTCCTCTCGAATATCCCTGCCTACGTTCAAAGGTTCGTCCAGCCCCATTTTTCGGCAAAAATCGACGGCGCCCTTTACAACCTCCAGGGAAAGACGAAACCCTTCGCCGAATCCCTCGAAACCTTTATCGACGTTACCATCAAGGATATCAATATCCCCTATTACCTGGCTTACGTCCCCATGAAGATGCATTTCAAGGTCGTTTCGGCCTACGCGGATACCGCGCTGAAGGTATCTTTCATCCAAACAAGGGAGAAGAAGCCTTCTCTCACGATCGCGGGGAACGTCTCCTTGAAAAACATTGCCGTGAATGACGAAAAGGGCGGGTCTTTCTTCAGACTCCCTCTCCTCGATGTCGCCATCGCTCCGTCGGAGCCCCTTTCTCAAACCATCCATCTCTCCAAGGTGTCGATAGAATCGCCCGCGGTCGAAATCAGTCGTGACGAAGAGGGAGTTTTCAATCTCCAAGCTCTTCTGCCCGAACCTGCGAAGAAGAAGACCGAGGAGACGGCGCCTCTATCTCTGGACATTGACGAGATACGGCTGGCGGGAGGAAAGATCTCTTTTTCCGACGTTTCCGGCAGCGCACCCTTCACCACGCGCCTGGACCCCATCGACCTGAAGGTAGACCGTTTCAGCAACGGCAAGGATAAAAGATCCTCCTATGCCCTATCCCTTCGCACCGAAGCAGGCGAGGCAGTCAAGGTCGAGGGGAAGTTTTCCGTGGACCCTCTCGGGTCGGAGGGCATGTTCGAGGTCACCTCCGTGCCCCTGAAGAAGTACGGCCCATTTTATCGGGATAGCGTGCTCCTGAACGTCGAAGACGGCCACCTCGACCTATCGGCCCGCTACAGATACGCGAAGGGGCCAAGGGAGCCGGAGATCGGCCTTTCGGGGATTTCCCTGACGGTCGAGGCCCTTCGTCTCACACATGCCTCGGGCAAGGGGGACTTCGTTAAAGTGCCGCATTTCTCGCTCAGGGAGACGGACCTGGACCTCACACGGAGAGAGCTGACAATTGGAAACTTCTCCACGGAGAAAGGTGAGCTTCTCGTCAGGCGGTCGCGCGATGGTGAGGTGAATCTCCTTAACCTCACGCGGCCCGCGTCGGCGACCGAAAAGCCGCACAAAACACCGGGAGCCGGCGAATCGCCTGTCGAGCCTGAAAAACCCTGGCTTATCACCTTAAAGCAGATGCTGGTCGATAAGTATACCATTCGGATGGAGGACCGGGCGGCCGCCGAGCCGGTCACGTTGATCGCGCAAAACATCAGGCTGAAGGGAGAGAATTTTTCGACGGCGAAAGACAATAAAGGAAAGCTCGACCTCTCACTCCTTTTGAACGGCAAAGGGACCGTCTCCACCACGGGGACCCTCGGCGTGGAGCCCCTTTCCGCACACTTACGGATAGGGCTGAGGGGCATAGAAATCGCTCCTTTCCAGCCCTATTTCACGGATAAGGTGAGGATGACGGTGACCGGAGGGGCTATTTCCACCAATGGAGCGCTTTCCTTCGCGTCCACCAAAAAGGAGCCGATAAGGGCCACCTATAAGGGGCGGGCTTCCGTGGGTAATTTTGCCTCGGTCGATAAACTCGGCGGGGGGGACCTCCTGAAACTCGAATCCCTCTCGTTAAACGGTCTGAACGTGGCCTACGCGCCCCTTTCCGTCGATATCAAAGGGGCCTCTTTGACGAACTTTTACGCCCTCGTGCTCGTCGACCCCCAAGGCAACATCAATCTCCAGCAAGTGCTGACAGCCGAGGAACCGGAAGCGCAGAAGCTGCCCGGTCCCGCTCCCCGGAAGACAGCGGCAGCTTCCCAGGAGGGAAAAGGGCCTCCGAAAAATATCCACATCGACCAGGTTACTCTCCAGGGAGGGAGGATAGATTTCGAAGATGAGTCCGTCAAACCGGAATTTTCGACGCGCCTCTCGGAGCTGGGGGGAAGAGTGTCGGGGCTTTCCGCCGAGCAAAACACCACGGCGGATGTCGAGCTTCGCGGCAAGCTCAACGACTACGCCCCTCTCGAGATCACCGGCAAGATCAACCCCTTGAGAGACGACCTCTTCGTAAACTTGAGCGCCCGGATCAACGACCTGGACCTGAGCCCCGCCACCCCTTACTCCGACAAGTATACCGGTTATACCATCGAAAAGGGCAAGCTCTCCGTCGATGTAAAATATTCGATCTCCAAGGGAAAACTCGATTCTCAAAACAACATTTTCATCGATCAATTCACCTTCGGCCAAAAGGTCGAAAGCCCTCAGGCCACCAATTTGCCGGTGAAGCTGGCCGTCGCTCTCCTGAAGGACAGGAGGGGAGAGATCAAGCTGAACCTTCCCGTCTCGGGAAATCTGAACGACCCGAAGTTCAGCGTCTGGCACGTTGTCGGACAAATGATCGTCAACCTGATCGCGAAAGCGGCTACGTCGCCTTTTGCGCTCTTGGGGGCCGCGTTCGGGGGTGGGGAAGAACTGAGCTATATCGAGTTCGACTACGGGAGCACGGTCGTTACGGAACCCAATATAAAGAAGCTCGATACCGTTTCCAAGGCCCTGCAGGACCGCCCCTCCCTTAAGCTGGATATAGAGGGGCACGCGGACGTGGAAAACGACAGGGAAGGATTGAAACAGCTTCTCTTCAACAGAAAAATAAAGGCGCAGAAGCTGAAGGAGATGGTAAAAAAAGGGCAGCCTGCCGTGCCGGTGGACGACGTGAAGATTGAACCTGCCGAATATGCACGATACCTGAAAATGGCCTATAAGCAGGAGAACTTTCCCAAACCCAAGACGTTCATCGGGATGGCGAAAGATATTCCCGTTCCCGAAATGGAAAAGCTTATGTTGACCCATACCGAGGTCAAAGAGGAGGACTTGAGGGCCCTCGCCTCTCAGAGGGCCATGAAAGTGAAATATCTTATCCTGAAATCCGGGAAGGTGGAGCCCGAAAGGGTATTCATTCTCGAACCGAGATCCCTTGCACCGGAAAAGAAAGACAAGCTCAAGGCAAGCCGTGTCGACTTCGCGTTGAAGTAGCGAGGCCGGATCGCACCACGTCAGGGCACGTCGCGCTTACCCGAGGGCGGCGTCGAGTAACCCCGCCAGGTCGTGCCCGACCAAATCGCCGATCGACTCGAGAATGATGTCGGCCGGTGGGTAGGCGTCGGTATCGCTGCGGTCGAGCGCGTAATGTCCCTGGCGCGGAAACACGGTGGTGAGCCTGTCCCTCCAGACCTTTTTCATCGCCGTGAGAATGCGCAGCTTGTCGTCGACCATGATGTAATGACGGGCCGGGTAATGCCGCTCGATATCGGCAAGCATCCGCTCCTTGTGAACGTAGATGAGAACGCGGCCTTCGACCGCATCCCACAGGCCCGATCGTTCCACTTTGAGTGGCTGAAAGACCACATCCCCGTCGGACAGGATGATCGTCTTTCCCAGGGTCCGCGCATGATCGAGGACATCGGTGCTGCCCGGGTACAGCCGGTCGGCAAAGGGATAGTCCACAAGAAATGACGACATCAGCAGCAGCCTGGTATCGCACTGGTTTTCAAGCCGATAGCGCTGTAAGGCGCCTAGGTAATCGGCATAACCGAGTTCCGCGTGCAACGCTTCAAATATCGCGAAGTAGCGTTCCCGGCTCTGCGCCCCGAACTGCTGCTCGATATGGCGTTTGAGATCGTCTATGATGCGCTCGTTGTCAAGCAGCGTATTGTCCACGTCGAACAAGAAGACAACGTCGTCACGCGGTGCCACGATAGAGCCTCCTGACTTCATAGAAGATACTATCCCAAGTTTCGTGTAAATCAAGCACTTTCAGCGTCTCATGGTAAAAAAGATGTTATTTTCGATCCGCGGAAGAAACCAGGGAAAGGGTACGAAGCTGCGTCAGACTGTGGTGCTCACCGTCGGGGTGCTCGTCGACGAGGAGCCTTCGATCAGAGACAGGAGCGTGTCGGGACTGACGGTGAGCAGGTTGATGTTCTGGAGTTGATTCACGAGACTTTCGGTGCTGGTCGCGGTGGAGGACGAGTCTCCGGCCGCCGTCCGCTCAGCGGCGGTGATCTCTTTGACGAGGGTGGGATTGGACTTCATCATGGACGCACTTTCGGCGGAGAGGAGGATATTATACATGGAATCCGTCGAGGTGGATCCTGAAGTGCCGCTGAGCGCGCTGTAGAGGGAATCGCCTGAGCTCGACGAGGAGCCGCCCAGGAGGCTCACCATATCGGCGGCTGTGCCGGTAGGGTCTGCACTCGCGCCGACGGAGGAGCCCGCACCCATTGACTGCAAGCTGCCGAGCAGCGATGACGTAAGAGAGCTGTTGATGCTGCTTACACCGGACATGGGGTTTCCTCCTTGCTCTGTGGTTATTATCGGACGTTCCGAAAGAATACTTAATACCCGGTCGCCTTCTTCGACCTCGATATTACCGTCGCCCCGGTGCCCGTAAACAGTTTGACAACTGTTTACGGGATATGTCATATTTGGCATAATTAGTCGGAACCGGTTAACCCAAACCGGACGCACGCAGAAGTTATGCCTGGTCCTTGTTTCCGCTTATGAGGTGCCATATGAGAAATGCATTTGTGGTCGTGCTGGTTTTATCGGCGTTGGCGCTTGCCGTGGAGGCGCGGGCCGATCGGTCGGATTTTGTCCTTATGGCAAGCACCATCGGGCCTATAGATGCCGGGGTAGTGGGCGCCCTGGAAGAGGCATTCCAGAAAGAGACCGGTATCACGGTGCGGCACGTCGGGGCCGGTACCGGAGCGGCTCTCGACATCGGTAAGCAGGGCAGCGTCGATCTTGTGCTCGTCCACGCCAAATCCCTGGAGGAGAAGTTTGTGGCCGAAGGGTTCGGCACGGAGCGGATCGACCTTATGTATAACGACTTCGTCATCCTGGGTCCCCCGTCGGACCCGGCGGGGATCAAAGGCATGAAGCACGCTCCCCCGGCCCTCAGGAGAATCGCGGACAAGGGCGCCCTTTTTATCTCGCGCGGTGATATGTCGGGGACCCACGTCGCCGAGACGGGTTTGTGGAACAAGGCGGGCCTGAAACCCTCCGGATCGTGGTACCACATCTACGAAAAGGGCAGCCAGGGCAACGTGCCCACACTGCGCTATGCGGACGAATTGGCCGCCTACACGGTCATGGACAGGGCCACCTTCATCACCCTCAAAGATGAGATCAAGCTCGTGGTCCTGGTGGAGAAGTGTCCGGGCCTCCTTAACTATATCAGCCTGATCCCCATCAGCCCCAGGAAATTTCCAAGGGCCGATTACCATGACGCCATGGTTTTTGTAAAATGGCTCACGTCGCCCGAAAAGGGCCAGCGAATCATAAGAGATTTCGGCAAGGACAAGTACGGCGAGCCTCTTTTTTTCCCCAATTCGAAGGAGTGGCGCGCGATGCAACACAGGGAAAACCCGCCAAAGTAAGGACCCCTCTTTTCCCCTGACGCAGAGAAGAACGCCCGAGGAACCTGGTTGTTCCGGGCAGGCAAAAAAACTTCTTGACTCTTCGTTATATCTATTGTAATATAACGATAGGCTTGTTGCTGCCAAAGATTGAAGCCGATGAAACGTTTGGCAAAGCGGCTTTCGGATGCCTCTCCTTTAACCGCTTAAGCCTTTGACCCACCCAACGAGCAACCGGGAGGTTTTGGCTGCCCCCCTTCCTCCCGGTATTGCTCCTTTACCGACGACACCGATGAAAAGAAGAAAGAGGTTACCGCCGAGAGGGTGATAACGGCCGTCGGTTCTGGTATAATAGGCCATGGTGCTTCCGCCTTTGCCATCTCTTCTCATCGCAATGGGACTCCTCTGCATTTCAATAGTGATAGTCAACCGGATGAGGAATCCGGCGCTTCTCGGAAGAAGCCCTGCACGGGCGCTTGCCGCATTCGCCGTCCTGGTGCTCGTCGTCGGCTTGATACTCCATTTCAGGGAGCCGGCAACGGCAACCCGCCTCGGAACGGACCGCGCCTCTTTCTCCGGCGACAGGATCTCGCCGGACCGCGCCGCTCTTGAGGCGGCCAGGGCCCGTGTGCCCGCGGGATGGGACTTCACGTTCGAGCCCAAGTCCGTGCGGTGGGGTCAGGAAGTGCGGATCCGCGTCACGCCCCCGAGGGAAGATGTGACGGTCTACTACAACGGCAGGCCGCTGCCGGCGCATGCGATGGGAAAGGGGACCTTCATCGTCACCGTCCCGCCCATGAGCAAGAACGGCTGCTTCACCCTCGACTCCGGCGGAGCGCAGGTAGAGGCGAAAGATCGGCTCGTTGTCTCGGCCCATTGAGGCCGATAAAGGGTTTCCGAAACGTGTAATTATTCATTTTCGTGAAGGAGGTCGTCTATGCCGTACGTGAATATCAAGGTCACCAGGGAAGGCGTTACCGCCGAGCAAAAAGAGAAGCTGATCAAGGGCGTCACCGATCTGCTGCGCGACGTCCTCGGCAAAAACCCGAACACGGTTTTCGTCGTTATTGACGAAGTCGAAACAGACAACTGGGGCGTGGGAGGGGAGACGATCACCGCACGGCGAAAACGGGGTTAGCGAGGCAAAACAAGGCTCGCCTGCCGTCCGCCGACCCTCGCTGTCGCCGATATCTTCCGGCCGAGGCGATCCTTGCGCCTCGGCCGGAAGACTTTTACCACTTGCCCGTTTTCAAATACTCGTCGATTGCCTGCGCGGCCTTGCGGCCCGCGCCCATCGCCAGAATAACGGTCGCGGCGCCGGTCACGATATCGCCGCCCGCNNAGTATCGGGTTCGGCCCCTGCCCGATGGCCACGATCACCACTTCCACGTCGATGATGTGTTCCGACCCCTTGACCTCGACGGGTCTCCGCCTGCCCGAGGCGTCAGGCTCTCCCAGCTCCATTTTTACGCACTCTATGCCCCTCACCCAGTTCTTTTCATCTCCGACGATCCTGATCGGGTTCGTAAGGAGACGAAAATCGATGCCCTCTTCCTCGGCGTGATGGGCCTCTTCCGCCCTCGCGGGCATCTCCGCCCTCGACCTGCGGTAGATGAGGTACACGTGGTCGGCCCCGAGTCTTTTGGCCACCCTGGCCGAGTCCATGGCCACGTTGCCGCCTCCGATGACGGCTACCTTCTTCGCCATCCTTATCGGCGTATCGTATTCCGGGAAGAGGTACGCCTTCATGAGGTTGGCCCTGGTAAGGAACTCATTCGCGGAATAGACGCCGTTGAGGTTTTCCCCGGGAATATCGAGAAAGTATGGAAGACCCGCGCCCGTACCGACAAAAATCGCATCGTATCCTTCGTTGAAAAGCTCGTCCACCGTCGCCGTTTGGCCGATAATGGTGTTCGGCTTTATGCTGACGCCCAGCTTCCGCACGTAATCGACCTCGCGCTGCACGATAGCCTTGGGCAGACGGAACTCGGGTATGCCGTAGACGAGCACGCCGCCCGCCTTGTGGAGGGCCTCGAAAATCGTCACTTCGTGGCCCAATTTCGCCAACTCCCCCGCCACGGTCAGACCGGAGGGGCCGGCACCGATGATCGCCACCTTTTTGCCCGTTGCCGCTGCCTTCGTCGGTACCTCGGCTTCGCCCGCCGCCAGCTCGTAATCCGCCACGAACCGTTCGAGCCGCCCGACCGCCACGGCCTCCCCTTTCTTCCCGAGCACGCACTTGCTCTCGCACTGCGATTCCTGGGGACAAACCCTGCCGCATACCGCCGGAAGACTGTTCGTCTCTTTTATAATGTGGATGGCGCCCATGAAGTCGCCTTCCTTCATCTTCTTGATAAACTCGGGGATCTTGACGGAGACCGGACAGCCCTCGACGCACGCCGGCTTTTTGCAGCCGAGGCAGCGCGACGCCTCCCTGAGGGCGTTTTCCGTGGCGTAGCCGAGCGCCACTTCGTTGAAATTCTGAATCCTCTCCTTCGGCGCCTGCTCCGGCATCCTCTCCCGCTTCTTGCTCTTCTTCTCCGCCACCTGGGCCTCGAGCCTGCAGGTGTGGTCCCACATGGCGCGCCGCTC
>PLSJ01000461.1:9748-18114 GCA_003165115.1 Syntrophaceae bacterium
ATGCCCGTCCCGTCGATCATGATCGAGTTGAGGCTTACCACGGTCTTCAGCTCGTACGGTCTTGTCACGTCGGCGACCGCCCTCATCATGATGACAGGGCCGATGGCGAGGACCAGGTCTATCTTGGTATTTGCCTCGATCAGCGCCTTCAGCTCATCCGTCACGAAGCCGTGACGGCCATACGAGCCGTCGTCGGTCGTCACGAAAAACTTGTCGCTGATCGCCTTCATCTCGTCTTCCAGAATAAGCATCTCTTTGTTCCGCGCGCCTATGATCGAGATGATCTCGTTCCCTGTCTCGTGGAGTGCCTTGGCGATGGGATAGACGGGAGCGACGCCGACACCGCCGCCGATGCAGACCACGGTTCCGAACTTTTCGATGTGGCTCGCCTTCCCCAGGGGACCGACCACGTCGAGGATTATTTGGCCCAGCTCAAAGCGGGCGAGCTTTTTCGTGGACGCGCCCACTTCCTGGAAGATCACCGTTATCTGCCCCTTTTCCCTGTCAAAATCGGCAACCGTGAGCGGTATGCGCTCTGCCCGCTCGTCGGCCCTCAGCACGACGAATTGGCCCGGTTTTACCCGCTTGGCTATCTCCGGCACATAGAGCTTCCACATCATCAGGGAAGGCGCCAACTGGCGTTTCTCGACTATCTCGTTTACGCCGGGAGTTATTTCGCTCAGTTCCAGTGCTTTCGTCATATCCTCTCCTCATTCATTGATGATCTCGTACCGGCAACCTTGCCCGGACCCTTCCCGGGTGAAGCTTGACCCTGGATGCCGCGCTCCCGCCGGCAAGACTCTTCCTTTTGTCCGGCCGGAAGACAATTCCCCTCTACACATGCTTCATGCGCGCGGCCCCTAGCGTCTCGCAAGCAGCCCGTTTACCCGTTCGAGCAGCTCTTCAGGCAAGAGGGGCTTATTCGCATAGTCATCGGTCTTCATCCAATAGCCGTCCAGCTCCTGAGAAAATTCATAGCCCGCCGCGGCTGCCGTGCTGAGCAAAAGGACCGGGATATGCTTGTGCAAAGGGTCGGCCTTCAGCGTCTTCACGAAAATAAAACCCGAATCATGCTTCTCCAGTGTCAGGCTGACCACAACGAGGTCAGGCTGCTCGAACTTCACCTTGTCGAGCCCTTCACGCCCCGAGAAGGCGGTCACGACTTCGAACCCGTCGCCCTCCAGCGCCGCCTTGCTCGGGCCGATGAAATCGGCATCATCATCCACGAGTAGAATCTTTGTTTTCTTGTCCGTCATCCGCCCCTCCCCGCAACGTAATTTTTCAATCTGTTAAGGTTCTCGAAAACCTCCTGCCTTCTTCAGACCCCCCCAGCCCGCACCGTCACCCCTTTTAACTTCGATTATTCGGTATGAGTCTTGCGATTACCGCCATTATGACACGAATTCTACCTCAAATGCCCGTTTATGTCAAAATGTCTTGCGAAATATATACGACAGGCCCGTCAGGATCACCCGGAAGGATACCATCTGGCGAGCTTGCGAGGCGACACCCCTCCCAGGTAGAGGAGCATGATCGTCCAGTTACGGAGGGTACACCGCAGCACCCCTTCCCTCGCCCATCTGCGCCCGGACGTGAGGACCCGCTCCGGGATGATAAAGATGCGGCCACCGTCTCTTTTGATCCGCCTCATCAGGTCCACATCTTCCATGAGGGGCATTTCCCTGTAGCTGCCGATCCGCTGAAGGTAATCGCGGCTGATGAAGAGCGCCTGGTCCCCATAAGGCACCCTGGTAAGACGCGACCGCAGAGAGGCCGCTCTCGCGATGAGCCTGAGCGCGAGGCCATTGCTTTCAATCCCGAGATCGAAGGCGCCTCCCGCAAAACCGCCCCCGTCCATGCATCCCGTGATCCTCTTGAAAGCGNNCGGCCGGGAGCCGGGTATCCGCGTGAAGGAAAAGCAGGACATCGCCCACGGCCGCGGCGGCCCCCGCGTTCATCTGCACGGCCCGGCCGGCGCCGGTCGCCAGGCGCCTCACCGCGCCGTCTTTTATCACCTTCAGCGTATCCGCACCCGTGCCTCCATCCACGACGACGATCTCCACCATCCCGTTCGACCGGATGGCGCGAAGACGGGCGATGGTGCCATTGATGACGGCCTGTTCGTGCAGCACGGGGATGATGACGGAGATCGTCACCTCACCACCCACGGGCGCGCAGGTAATCGATCGTCAAAAGCGCGCCCGGAGGCAGCCCCTTCAGCCTCTCGAAAAGGGATCTCAGGTCGTCATACCGGTCGATATCCCTCCAGCGCGGGAGTAGAGTGAACGTAAGGTTACGCTCTTCAAGAAGCCGCTTCGTCATGTCGAGCACGGCCGCGCCGCCCCAGGGAAGTCCGTCGAACAGGACGGGCGAGAGGCTGTTCCGGCAAAGACCAATCAGGTAATAGCCTCCGTCAAGAGCCGGGCCGATCACCGCGTCGTGCTTCCAAAGGTCATGGAACGCCTCCCGCAGCACGGCCGGCGGGAGGTCCGGCACATCGGTGCCTATGAGCACCGCCCGGCGGCAGGTCCGGAATGCGCGCCTGAATGCGTGATACATTTTGTCTCCGAGTGAATCACCCTCTTGTGGCTCATAGGCGAAATCGCTGCCGAGCCACCCGGCCATGACCTCTCGCGCCTCCGGGGGCTGGAAGAAGATGGACGGCCTATAGCCGGCTTTGCGGCAGAGCGCGAGCGTGTCCCCGACAAAACAACGGTAAAGCTCAACCGCCATCTCCTCACCCGTGGCGCGGGCGAGTCTCGTCTTTACCCTACCCTTTTCCGGGGACCTTGCGAAGACAAGAAGGCGCTCGTCTTCCTCCATCGCATACCGCCTTTATGACCTTTTCGCCTCGCGGCCCTTGCGAGCCGGGGCGCCTCTAGATTATACGCGCCGTCCTTATCGCAGTCCAGAAAGGAAAGTGCGAAGGTCACGCGCCCGCTTTCCGCTTTCCCGAAAGTCCCCGTTCGCGGATTGTGACGTGGGTAACCATCCTTTCCTTTTCAGCGCCGGACACTTATATTTGGCTAGAGAGAACGGAGCGATCCTTGCCGCGAAAAGGGGGCGAAATATGTTCGGGCGACAGATAAAGCTCTTCAAACTCTTCGGGTTCACGGTCCGCATGGATCTGAGCTGGTTTTTGATAGCCTTTTTTCTTGTCTGGTCCCTCGCCGACGGTCTTTTCCCTACGTACTACAAGGGTCTCGAAAGAAGCACCTACTGGTGGATGGGGGTTGCCGGTACACTCGGCCTTTTTGTCTCGGTAGTCTTTCATGAATTCTGGCACTCCCTCATTGCCCGCCGCTACGGCCTCCCGATCGGCGGCATTACGCTCTTTATCTTCGGCGGCGTATCGGAGTTGACGGAAGAACCGCAGAGCCCCGCCGTCGAATTCTTCATGGCCATCGCCGGTCCCGCGTCCAGTTTTGCCCTCTCCGCCATTTTCTACCTGACTGCCATGTCCGTCCGCCCCTACGCGCCGGTACCCTTAAGCGCGGTCCTCCTCTACCTGGCGTCGATCAACAGCCTTCTCGGCATTTTCAATCTCCTCCCCGCTTTTCCGCTTGACGGCGGCCGGGTGCTGAGGTCCGCCTTGTGGTATGCGAGGGGACAACTCCGGTGGGCGACGCGGCTCGCCTCGAAGATAGGGGAAGCTTTCGGCATGGGCATGATCCTCGTGGGCATTATCGCCTTTGTTTACGGGAACTTCATCAGCGGCATATGGTGGTTCCTCATCGGNNCCTGCGCAACGCGTCACGGATGTCCTACCGGCAATTGGTGGTCAGGCAGGCTCTCCAGGGTGAGCATGTGCAGCGTTTCATGAAACCGGACCTCGTCACGGTGACCCCTTCCGTCACCCTTTCGCAGCTCATGGACGATTACATTTACCGGTACCATTACGAGATGTTCCCCGTGGTGGACGGGGGCAAACTGCTGGGCGTCGTCACCGTCGACCAGTTGAAGGAGGTCCCGCGTGAGGAATGGAGCCGCCGCACCGTCAAGGACCTGGCACGGACGTGCACCGAGGGCAACACCATAGAACCCGACGCCGACGCCACGAGGGCACTGGAAAAGATGAGCAAGGAGGGCAACAGCCGCCTTATGGTAACCGATCACGGCAGGCTTGTCGGCATCCTGGCGCTCAGGGACCTGCTGAAATTCCTTGCCATAAAGATGGATTTCGAGCCGTCGGAAGCGTGAGGAGTGGCGAGTAATAAAGGACTCGTCGTTTCGGGATCGTCATCCATCGCCCGTCACTGTCGAAATGCGGGCACATACTAGAACAAGGGAGGATCGATGACCATGAGTTGGAGAAAGAGTGTGCTGTTGTGTCTGGCGCTGGCGGCGGTGGCCGCGTGCGCTTCCGTCCCAACCGGCCCGACCGTAAGCGTCCTGCCGGGGCCGGGGAAACCCTTCGAGCAATTCCAGGCCGACGACGCGGTATGCAGGCAATGGGCCCAACAGTCCGCGGGGGCATCACCCGGTGAGACCGCCAACCAAAGCACCATCAGCGGCGCGGCGATCGGGACGTTGCTCGGCGCGGGCCTGGGCGCGGGGATCGGCGCCGCGACGGGGAACGTGGGCGCCGGGGCCGCTGTCGGCGCGGGAGCGGGCCTCATCGGCGGCACCGCGGTCGGAAGCAGCCAGGGCCAGGCGGCAGGCATGTCCCTCCAGAGGCGCTACAATATCGCCTACGAGCAGTGCATGTACGCAAAGGGAAACCAGGTCCCCGGAGCCGCGGCCCCGGTACCCGCCTATCCCGGAACGCCGGCGCCGCCGTACGGGCGGTAGCGGGCGACCCCGGGCGGGCAGGCCCTTTGCCCGTTTACCTGAGCAACAGCATCGTTGCCGTCTGGTTGATGTGGCCCAGGTATTCTTCTCCGTAGGTGCTGAACCCTACGGTCGGCACCCCGGAGAAGACGTTCCCATATGCTTCCGTGAGGTTGTCTTTTTCCAGCTCAAGCGTCCTGAGAATGCAGTGGAAGTTGACAATTCCCGCGATGCTTCCCTGCCGACCGTTCTTAGCCTTGATCGCGTTCCTGGTATCGGCCACTATATCGGTCGAGGAAAGTATCGAAAGCTCCATCCCCTCGAGGACATTGCAGAAGAAGACCATTTTCCCGTCCAGCACCTGCTGCGGGCTCCGCACGAAGATCTCTTCGCCGGCAAGCAGACCTAACGGATGGCTCATGAACTGGTTGGCGGCGTCCTCGACCGTCGTGCCTAACGCCTCGGCATAGGCCAGGGCGGCCGGCTTGTCGTTAAAGGAGATGACCTCGCGGCTCGCCTCCACCACCTCGGTTGCGACCAGCTTTTTCCCGGTCGTCCGAAAGCTCTGCGTCTTAAGGATATCGAAACCGACGGCCGGTTTCAGGAGCAGAAGGATTGCCGCGTCGGTGTACGCCTTACCGTTGGCGTAGACGTAGGTGCGGGCGAACTTGAGGTCGTCGCCTGCCGAGCCGCCGACGAAGAGGACGTTCGTCAGGTCGCCGATCTTGTCCATCACCCTCTCTTCCGCCGCGCTCAGGCCGTCGATGAGAATTATGCCCACGTATTTCGAGAAATCGAGCTCTTCCATCTTTCGGCCGTAGTGCTTTTCGAAGCCGGCGAAAACATCGCCGATCTTCTGTGCCACCGGGCCCTTTCCCACCTCGGATACGACACCGAGGGCCACGTCTTCGACTGCCTCGGGGCTGAAGGCCATCGCGACGATCGACTCCTTCAGCATTTTGCCCGTCACGATCTCCCCCGCCGTCGAGCACCCGACGACGAGCGCGCCCGGAAAGGCGTCGCGCATGGTCCGGCTCACCGCCTCCGGCTCATGTATGCTCGATGCGAAGAATACGACCATTTTTGTGTTCATCGTGCCTATCTGCGCCCTTACCTCCCCTATGGCCAGGAGAGTGGACTTGTTCGTGGAGCATGCGGTTGCTATTCTCTTCATGTTCGTCTCCTAAAGGGTTACGCGTAACTCGGTGGCCAGCGTCCGGAGCTTGGTAATGATGGCTTGGTCATCCGGCGAGTTCCACACGAACTTGTCCGGATCGATGCCCTTGAGAAGCAGTTTCGTCTTGGTCGTGTTGATGAGGGTCACGTTTCCTCCCGACCGCTGCGCGATGATCTTGTCGATCATGGTTTTGATTTGTCCCGGCATGGGTCCCTCCCTGAGTATGAAAGCTATCCTCTGCGACACGGATGGGCCGGCGAAAGTCGTGCGCAACAGGATATATAAGAATGTCTCTATTATCGGCTGTCGGAGGCGTAGCTTTAGGATAGAAGCCTCAAGTCAGATACGGCCGCTTGCTTTCAATGCCTTGAAGATCAGGAGAAGCCCCATGACGATTACCGTGCAGGCCGCCACGCGCTCCCCCAAGATGCGCGCCCTGAAAGAGAGGAGCGACGCCGACAGCCCCGTAAAGAAAAGGGCAGGCAGCGTGCCGAGGCCAAAGAACAGCATGGTGAGAAACCCGAGCAGCGGGCGGCCGGTCGTGGCTGCCTTGACGATCATGGTCAAGGAGAGCATGCACGGAAGGCATCCGGCGACAAGTCCCAACGAGAGTTTCGCCGCAAGGCGCTTCGACGAGAAGAGGCGCCGGAAGACCTTCTGCACAAACGGCCCTGTCGCCACGGCGGGCCGGGATAAGCGCAAAGGCACCACGCCGAGCAGACGTGCGCCGAAGACCACCATGAGCGCTCCGCCGCAGAGGGAGACCGTGTTCCTCGCGGCGGCAAAGAGGTAATGAAGATCGTTGCCGCCCGCGATCCATGCCGCGGCTGCGCCAAGCAGGCCGTAGGTGAAGAGGCGGCCGGCGTGAAAGGCCCCGTGGTGACCGGCGCTTGCGGGCCACAGGCCCGAGCGGCCCAAGGATTCCTGAGTACGGAGCTGGAGTGCGTAAGCCAGGACAATGGGACCGCACATGCCGAGGCAATGTCCGCTGCCCGCAAGGCCGAAGATAAAAGGACCGATCAAATCGAGCATTCTCGGCAGCCCCTCGCTGAAGGCGTATGTACCGAGCGGCGGGTGCAAAGAAGATTCATCGCTTTGACCCCGTCTCGGGGTCCGCGGCGCGAGGCGCCGTTACACCCTTCCCCCTTGCGCACGCTCTCGTCCGGCCTTACCCTTATCATGAGATCGCAGCGCCTTTTATACATCATAATTCACCAAGGAGGAGGTTCGCATGAAAAAAGGGTACCTTGCTTGTCTGGCTATTCTTCTTCTATTTTTCGCCGTACCGCTTTTTGCGCAGGGAATCGACGTGACCGATGAAGAGATGATCGTGATGTCCACGAGCCCGAATCCCGACGATGATCCCCCGGCCGCAATGGGCGCGGGCCAGGGACAACCGCCTGCCGCAGGCCCCGAGCGGCACTGGGATATGCACCACCCCGGGGAGATGCACCACGAATTCAAGGCAGGGTTCGGGCATTACCTCAAGCTCTCGCAGGAACAGAAGACAAAAATGCGCGAGCTGTGGCTTCGTCACTTCGCGGAAACTCACAACCTGAGATACGATCTCATGCAGAAACGGCTGGAAATGGCGCGGCTCTTCACCGACCCCAAGACGGACAGCGCCACGCTCCTGGCCAAACATAAGGAACTGAGCGCCGTTCAGCAGCAGCTTATGGATAAAAGGGCCCAGGCCGTCATCGAGTGGAGAGGTCTGCTGACACCCGAGCAGATCCAGAAACTGGACCTCATGATAATGGCACATTATGGAATGGGCCGGCCCATGGGGCACATGGGGCATGAAATGGGCGGCGGATGTGGAATGGGTCAGGGCATGCGTGGTCATGAAATGCATAAGGGCATGATGCATCACGAAATGGGTTCGGGTATGCCCGGTCATGAAATGCATCAGGGCATGATGGGTCGCGAAATGGGTTCGGGTCCCGGTAGCGAGATGGGTCAGGGCGAAATGGGCACCGGGGCACCTGAATCCGCCCCAATGAGTTCCGGTGCGACAGGCTCCGACACGACCGATTCCGCGAAATAATAACGAAAACGATTTCCTTCCTTATCGCATTCCGCTTTTCGCATGGGCTTGAGGTNNTTGAAAAGCCCCCTCCCCTCTCCCCCTTGCCGTCAAAACCCCGTTCCCATTCGAGAGCCGCTTCGTGAGCCGCGACCGGTGTTTGGCCTATCCGATGCGGCAGCACCTTTCTTGCATTCTCCAAGAGAGCCCGCACCGCATATTCTCCCGTCCGGCCATGTTGCACCGGAGAGGTCGGCATCGGAAAAATTGGCCCCGGAGAGATCCGCGCCGGACAGGTCGGCGCCGGAGAGCCTCGCGTGAGACAGGTCCGCGCCCGAGAGCAGGGCCTTGGGCAAGTTGGCATTGGTCAGGTTGGCGCCGGACAGATTGGCG
>PLSJ01000169.1:0-151 GCA_003165115.1 Syntrophaceae bacterium
ACCTGGAGATAATCGTCAAGGTGCCTAAATTCCCGGAAATTGATGTCCCTATGCCGTTGATTAAGTGGGTTCACTCAGAGGATCAGATTACCCTCTATGAGTATGTGGGGGATGAGGATAAGCCAATCATCGGCTTTCTTATGCTTCACGG
>PLSJ01000169.1:181-6357 GCA_003165115.1 Syntrophaceae bacterium
ATTTAGGAGGTAAGGATGTCGGCCCTGTAGAGGGCAGGAGGTCATGATATGGAGAAGGTGAGACTTGGCAGGACCGGATTGGTCGTGACGAGGCTGGGCTGGGGAGGTATCCCCATCCAGCGGGTGGGCGACGACGAGGCTGTTTCCGTGATCCGGGCGGTGATCGACATGGGTGTGGACCTTCTGGACACCGCCCGCGCCTATACAAACAGCGAGCACCGGGTAGGGCTTGCCCTTGAGGGTACGCACAAGCCCGTCGTCCTTTCGTCGAAATCGCAGGTGAGGACGGCGCAGATTTACGATGACGTGCACGAGAGCCTGAGACAATTGAAGGTGAAGAAGATCGACATCTATCATCTGCACGCCATCTCCACCATGGAAGACTATGACAAGGCAATGGGCCCGGGAGGGGCCTACGAGGGGCTTTGCCGCGCGCGGGATGAAGGGCTGATCGATCATATAGGGCTGAGCAGCCACAACCTCGACGTGCTGGTGAGGACCGTTGACGAAGGCCGCGTTTCCGTCATCATGGCCTGCTACGGCTTTCTCGAGCCCGACGCGGCGGCGAAGGTATTTCCCCTGGCGCGGGCGCGCGACGTAGGCGTCATGGCCATGAAGCCTTTTTCGGGCGGGGTGGTCGAAAACGCGGGCGCGGCGCTCAGGTTCGTCATGTCGACCGAGGGCATCGTGCCAATACCGGGCACGGAAACCTTGGAGAAAGCACGGGAGAACTGGAAAGTCTTTACGGAGGGTGGTCCCCTCACCGAGGCGGACAAGGAATACATAGAGGCAGTGCGGAAGGAGTTCGACCGCCGCTTCTGCAGACGGTGCGACTATTGCCAGCCCTGCACCGAGCAGATCTATATCCAGTTTGTGCTCGGGCTGAAGTCCACGATCAAACGGTTCGGCGCCCAGGTGCGGGAAGCGGGCTGGATGAAGGATATGATAGAAAAAGGCCGTAATTGCACCGAATGCGGGGAATGCCTCCGGCGCTGCCCCTACCAGTTGCCGATACCCGATTTGATAAAGGAAAACCTTTCGCTCTATGACAGTTTTATGAGCGGCGAAGGAAAGTGAACGGGGCTCAGTACCGGTGCTCCTCGATAAGGTGGATCAGCCAGCCGAGAAGACCCGACAGGACATAGACGGCGACCGAGAGCAGTATGACCCAGAACTTGAAGAGCAGAAGCAGCGCGATAACCAGCACGATGAGTAATGCCAATCTGAGGCCCTGCAGGTTCCTCAGGATAAACGACTGGGGCTTCGAATAGCTGATGGTCGAGACCATGAGGAACCCGACGAGACAAAAAATGACGGCAAAGAGCGGCCTCGGGACGTGACCGGGCGGAAAGCAGAGGATACCGAGTCCCACCATGATCCCCGCGATAGGGGAGGGGAGGCCGACGAAGGAATGGGGTGAGGAACCGACGTTGAACCGGGCGAGCCGGTAGGCCGCGCAGATGGGAAAGATGACGGCCATGAGGACGCCGAAGTCGAGCGGCTGGCCTGCCACCGTTGCCGAGGTGCCGATGAGGTAGGTCCTGTAGGCAAGATAACCGGGCGCGACCCCAAAGGCGATGCAGTCGGCCAGGGAGTCGAGTTCTTTTCCGATGAGGCTCGCCACTCCGAGCCGGCGGGCAACCTGGCCGTCGACCCCATCGAACAACGCCGCGAGCAGGATCAGCCACGAGGCCACGCGATAGCCTTCGAGAGAGTCGGTGCTTGCAAAGATGAGGGAGACGAACCCGCAGGTGAGATTGCCGAGGGTGAGAACGTTCGGCAGCCAGGAGAGGTTCATCTAGAGATTATAAAACGCGCTGTGCCGGTTGACAAATATTGCCCGCAAAAGATGCCCTCTCGCGCGGTTGTCGTTTTTTCTCCATGTGCCCGTTTATCTGCCGCCAAAAACGGACGGGGTCCCGTACCTCGCGGCGAACCATCCCGTGCCCGAGCTGCGGAACTGCTGCATATCGCTTTCGAAGACCGTGATCTGCCCGTCCAGGAGATATTCGAGGGCAGGAAGATCGATCTGTTTGCTGCGCCACATGGCCCGTACCTCGCGCACGTTCTGGGGCCCATACTCCTTCTCGTATGCGGCGATATACGCATGAAGGGCGTCAAGTCCTTCTTTTTCCCTGCCCTGTTTCAGCAGGATGAGGGCCTTGTATCCCAATATGCGGATGCGCGCGTCGCTGTTTCCGTCCCGCTTCGCCGCCTCCGCGATCGACCCGGAGGCCGCCTGAAGGTCGTTCATCTTGTAGCTCGCCGTCGCCTCAAGGGCGTAGGAGTCCGGCTGGGTGGGGGCGGCCTTGGCCGCCCCCATGAACGTCTCACGGGCCTGGCGGTATTCGCCCGTGTCGAGCATGTGTCTCCCGGCCACGATATCCGAGCGATACGTTTGATAAGCGGTAGAGCAGCCGAGGAGCGCCACGACGCACATCGCGATAACAAGGGAGAAAATCTTTTTCATGTGAAGCACCTCCGGCTATTTCTTTAAGTAGACGAGGTCCGCCGGCGAAAAAGGGCCGCCCTTGAGGGTCCTCGCCCATGAGGCATCGGCCCCGAACATCTCCAGGACCTCTATCTCCCCTTTGTACGCGCCCTTGAGCCTTCCGCCCTGTCCGTAAACCTCTAGTATGTCACCCTCTCTCATGCCGGACAACCTGCCCGTGTTCAGCAGGGTCCTGCCCTTCTCGACCGAGGCGACGCGGGCATGCCAGTCGAGCGACCGGATGGCCCCGGAAAGGTCCTCTTTAATAAGGTTTATCGTATGGTCCACGGCCTTTATCAGGTCCCTTTCCGGCATGTTCGGCTCAACGGAGGTGCGGGCCGAGAGCCGGCGGAAGGGTTTTGCCGTTTCCGTGCCGTAGATGTCGAGCGACACCTCGAGAAAGGCGGAGTCCGGCGCGGAAAGGTCCACCCTGATAACTACCTGGACGCCCTGCATGTCGAGGGCTTCCAGGTTCTCCCCGGTGAGAGGGTTCTTCGTCGCCCCGACATCACGCGGGTCCACGCAGATGACGGCGCCCGTATATTCCAGCGCGGACACGAGCCGCGTCGTGGCGAGATGATTGAAATGCCCTTCTCCGGGGCCGGTCTCATCCCTCATGGGGAGGACAAGGACACGCCTCTTGGGCTTACGTTCGGCGGCGGCGGACAACGGCGCCGCGGAGGAGAACCCCGCGGGGCCGGGGGCAGGGGCGCTCGCCGTCTTCGGGGCGGGAGACCCCGAAAGGCCACCGCCTCCTCTCACCTCGGCCTCCAGCTTGGCGATACGCTTCTCGAGCTCCTCTGTCTCCTTCTTGTCGCTTCTGCTTAAGATGCTGTTTTCAAGCTGCTCGAATAAACGGGGCGAGTACTCGTCTTTCCTGATCCACACGCACTCCGGCTCGTAGGGGGTAGACCCGAACTTGCGGTTTTTTACGTATATATATTCGACGCCGGCCTCCAGCCTGACGTCTCCCGGATGGTAGACGCGGTCCCGGCCGGAGGCGTCTTTCTCTGTCTTTCCCGTGTCCGCCTGATTATTCCGGTCCACGAGAGCGCATGACACAAGGAGCAACGCGAGGAGAAGGAGGAGAGCGAAAGGGAGGGAGCGGAATGGGGAACGAGGAACGAAGAAAAGAGAGGAAACCCGTCGTTTTGGACCCATCAGCATCACTCCCTGCACGGCACCACCGGCCTTTTCTCACCCGTTATGTTGCCGAACCAAACGATAGCCCAATGACGGGATGGATTTCAAGGTTTATTTTGGATAGGTTCCATGCCACCCGAAAGACCCCTCGGGCCCGACATTGACAGCACCTTCCGCGGGATATGCGTTTGAGCAGGAGAGGCCCGGAAAAACTATCAAAAGAGAGGTCTAGGATGCCCAGTTGCGAAGAGATGAAAAAGNNTTACGAATGCGCGGAGTGCGGGCTTCAACTGCAGGTAGTGACCGAATGCGTCGGGTCGAGCCATTCGAAAATGCCGTCATTGAAGACTACTTTACACTTCGTGCACACCGACGGGTCTCTTTGACGAAGTAGGGCAGGAGGACCGACGACGATTACGCGGGCGGCCACGTGGTGCTGGAGGGGGCTTTCCTCGCGGGCCATAAGGATGACGTGCTCAACATTACGGCAAGGGGAAGACGACAAGAGCGCTCGGCATAGCCCTCCGGGCCGTGGGTCATGGCCTGAAGGTCGCCATTATCCGGTTCATGAAGGGCGACATGTACGCAGGACATCGTGCCCCAAAAGGGCATAGACTACTAAGGTCCGTACCCTTCCGCCCCTTCCGTTTTCCCCCTGAAGACCCAGTAGCTGTAGGCCGTATACGCGAGGACCACGGGAAGCACGATGAGCGCGCCCCAGAGGGTGAAAGTGAGCGTCTCCTTACGTGAGGCGGCTTCCGCTATCGTGATGGCCGGTGGAATGGCGTAAGGGTAGAGGGATGCGGCAAGGCCGAGGTAGCCGGAGAGAAACAGGAGGATGGCGCATACCAGGGGAACGGCAGCCTGCCGCCGCCGCACGCCCAGAGTCAGCCTGTAAGCCGCGAGCAGCCCCAGGACCGGGAAGGTCCAGATGAAGTAGATGCGGGGCGGGCCGGTCCAGTGGTCGAGGACCTCGGGGTAGTGAAAGGGAGTCCAGACGGTGACCAGCGCCATGAAGGCGACGACGATGAGGGCCGACACGGAGGCGAGGGAGTATGCCTTTTCCTGAACGGTCCCCGTGGTCTTGACGATGAGGTACGTCGATGCGAGCATGACATAGCCGGGGACGAGGGCGATCCCCACCATCACGGAGAAAGGGTTGAGCCAGTCGAAAGGGCCGCCCGCGAACTCGTGCCCCGAGACCGTGATCCCCGAGAGGAGACCCCCCAGGGTGAGCCCCTGGCTCAACGTTGCTATGATGCTGCCGAAGAAAAACGACAGGTCCCACACCCTTGTGTTTTCGCTCCCACCCCTGAACTCGAAGGCGACGCCTCGGAATATGAGACCCATGATGAAGGTGATAAGGGGGAGGTACAGGGCGCTGGAAAGCACCGCGTATACCACGGGGAAGGCCGCGAAGATCGCCCCGCCGCCGAAGACGAGCCATGTCTGGTTGGCGTCCCATACGGGAGCGATGGTCGCCACGAGGAGAGAACGTTCCTTTGGCCCGCCGAGTGCGCCGAAGAGGATGCCGATGCCGAGGGTAATGCCGTCGAGGACGACATAAAGGATCATGGACAACGCCACGATCAGCGCCCATACGTCGATCAGGATCATCGCGGCGCCTCCATCCGCATGCCTGCCGGTCTCTGGACGGGCGGGACCGGGCTCGCCATGTCAGGGCCCTGCCCGAAGGCCCTGAGCACATAGTAGAGGTAGCTTCCTCCGATGGCGATGAAGACGACGATAAAGAGGGCCAGGGACCAGATCACGTTCCCCGGCCTGATGGGCGACACGCCGTTCGACGTGCGCATCAGGCCGTAGACGAGCCAGGGCTGGCGACCCACCTCGGCGGTAACCCAGCCCAATTCGACCGCGAGCCACCCCAGGGGCTGGACGACGACGAGCGTCCAGAGGAAGGCCCTTTGTTCGAAGATCCTGCCCCTCTTCCAGAGGACGAAGGCCCAGACCATGAGGAAGAGGAACAGAAAGCCGACCCCCACCATGAGGCGGAAGGTCGTGAAAAGCACGGGCACGTTCGGCCGGTCCTCCTTGGGGAACGCCTTGATCCCCGGCACGCGGCCGGAGGAGGTGTGGGTCACGAGCAGGCTGAGGCCGTCGGGAATGGAAATGGCAAAAAAGTTCTTTTCCGCGTCCATGTCCGGTATGGCGATGAAGGTGAAAGCCGCGCCCCCATGGGTGTTCGTCTCCCAGTGGCCCTCCATCGCGGCGAGCTTGAGGGGCTGTTGGGCAAAGACCTGCCTGCCGCTGACGTCGCCCAGGTAGACCTGCAAGGGGGCGAAGAGGGCGGCGCACACGAGGGCCACGGCCATGGAGCGGCGGAAGAAGGGCACGCTCCGGTCTTTGAGCAGAAAGAGCGCCGAGATGCCCGCGACGGCGAAGGCCGTCGTCTCGAAGGCGGCCACGGTCATGTGACCGAACCGGACGAGGGTCGAAGGATTGAAGATGGCCGCCCTGAAAGAGGTCGTCGCAAACTCTCCGTCCACGATGTGGAAGCCCGCCGGCGTCTGCATCCAGGAAT
>PLSJ01000047.1 GCA_003165115.1 Syntrophaceae bacterium
GCTGCGAGGAATCTTCTGATTGAAATCGTGGGCCACGCCGCCGGAGAGCACCCCGAGGGCCTCCACCTTCTGAGCCTGACGGATCTGAGCTTCCGTGCGCTCCCGCTCTGTGATCTCTTCTTTCAGCTTCTCGTATGCCTTCCGCAGTTCTTCGGTTCGTTCATGCACCCGCGACTCCAGCTCGTCACGGTGTCTTCCCCGTCTGAAACGACATGCAATCTGTTCCGTATCCTGCTGTCGTCGAGGGCTTCCTCGATGAGCATCACGTCGCCGGGATTATCCTCCGCCAAGAGGATATCCACGGTTTTACCGATCTCTTGCGTCATTATCCTCTCCTGTCGTGGCCAGGGTAAAGGAGAACGCCGTTCCCTCACCGGGTGCTGATTCGAGCCAGATGCGCCCGCCATGACGCTCGACGATCCTTTTGCAGATAGCCAGCCCTATCCCCGTGCCCGGGTACTCCGCGTGGGTATGGAGGCGCTGAAAGATCTCGAAAATCCGGTCGAAATACTTCGGCTCCATCCCTATGCCGTTGTCACGCACTTGGATCCGCCACTCTTTTTCGTGTTCTTCCGCGGAGACATGCATCAGCGGCGCTATATCGGGCTTTCTGAATTTTATGGCATTGCCGATCAGGCTCTGGAAGAGCTGCGCAAGCTGGGCCTCATCACCCTTTACCGTGGGGGGATGATCCTTCGTGACCACGGCATGATCTTCCTTGATTACCGCCGAGAGGTTTGTTACCGCCTGCGTGAAAGCCAGATTCGTGTCCACGGGGTCGAAGGGGGCGCCCCGGGTTGTGACGCGCGAATACGCAAACAGGGCCTCGATGAGGTCTTGCATGCGGACGGCGCCATCCACCGCAAAATATAGGTATTTATCCGCCTTTTCATCCAGCTTCCCTTTATACTTCTGTTCCAGGAGCTGGAAAAGTAGCCCGCCACATTGTTCCGGTGCCTGGGGTGAAATCTTTCCGGGATCGAAAACATGAAGGTCCTTCCCAACCAATTCCTTCTGGTTTGCGAAAGCTATCCTGGCGTCCCTGCCGGCACGCGCCCGTACGTAACAGCGAATGCAATTCCCGAGTCACTATTCACGCCTGTATCGACCGTGGCGACCAACGCGCCTGTCTTCACGAAGACAAGCTACTTCGAGCCCTCGCAGTCCCGGTGGAGTCACGTGTTGTCCTTCCAAACTGCGAATGATAAAATTCTACCCGATCTCATTGATAACGACCGACGATGAAGGTACGATATACGGAGGGGAGAACATATTATGAGGATAGGCAGCTTTGAATTGCACGATCCTGTTCCGGAGTTTAATGAGCCCTACGTCCTGGCTATCCTCCGGCCCTGGATAGACGTGAACGGCGTGGGAAGTCTGGTCCTGAACGAAGTGGAGATGCGGCTGGGCGCCATGGAATTGGGAGCGCTGTACAGACCCGGCCGCTTTTACGACTTCACGCGATACCGCCCGATTATCGATCTAGAGGACGGCATTCGTGACGTATCCGTTCCCAATACAACAATTCACCATGCGAAACGAGAAGGGCGGAACGATGTCGTCTTGCTCCGTCTCCTGGAGCCTCATGCCCATGCGGAGTCCTATGTCGATTCCGTCCTGAAGCTTCTCAAGACTATTGGGGCGAAGAAATACATCCTTCTGGGAAGCATGCACGACATGGTCCCTCACACCAGACCCTTACTCGTCAGCGGATATGGAATGGGAAAGGAAGCGCGTCAGGATGTAAGGAAAGCGGGGGCTCTGCCGATTATGCATCACGGTCCGTCGACTATCGTGAACCTCGTCACGAAAAAGGCGGCGGAAGCAGGTCTTGAGGCTATCGCCTTCATCGTCTCTCTGCCCCAGTATGTGGCATTGGAGGAAGACTACCTGGGAAAAGTCAGGCTCATGGAAGTGTTGAACATGCTCTATGACATTCCCGTGGATAAAGAGGACTTTGAAAGGGCCCTGGAGCAACGCAGACTGATCGGCGAAAAGGTGGATGATTCCCCGGCAGTCAAGGACCTCCTGCCTCAACTCGAAAGGGCATATGATTTACGCCTCAGGAGGGCCGAAACGGAAGGAGAGTCCAGGATGAGCTCTGAAATGGAAGACATCTTCTGGAGAACGATGGGAAAAGATATAGGGAAAGCATAGGCAGAAAAAAGCAGGTCCATCAAAGACGCGGGCGATAGCGGAGGTGAATCATGAAGACCCTTGGAATCCTGGGGAGTACCCGGAAAGGCGGCAACACCGAGATCCTTCTGGATGTGGCGTTGCAGGAGGCGCAGCACATGGGGAGTTCCGTATCCAAGATCATCCTGCGGGACAAGGTCATTGCCCCCTGTGACGGATGCATGGGATGCGCGGGAACAGGGGAATGTGTCATCCAGGACGACATGCAGGAAGTCTATAAGGAAATGCGGGAAGCCGATGGGATTATCTGGGCCAGCCCTGTCTACTTTTGGTCCATGTCGGGCCCGACGAAGAATGCCCTCGACCGGACCTACGCCCTCCTTTTCCCGAAACTGCAACAGGCCGGCAAGATCGGGGGCTTGATACTCGTAGCCGCCACCCGGGGCTGCGTGAGCGCGTCCAATCCCTTTCACATGTACTTCAGCTACAACCACATGTTCGCTGCGGAGTTTACCATGGCCTGGGCCCGTGAAAAAGGAGAGATCAAGAAGGATGCGACGGCCGTCACCACGGCCAGGATGATGGTCCGACAGATGGATGCCCTTTTTGCAGCCCATCTCACCTACCCGGAAGGGTTTGATAGA
This sequence comes from Syntrophaceae bacterium, assembly GCA_003165115.1. GTDB lineage: Bacteria > Desulfobacterota > Syntrophorhabdia > Syntrophorhabdales > WCHB1-27 > BOG-1155. The sequence continues at coordinate 2,784 of PLSJ01000047.1, forward strand.
CCGTTGCCGAACCTCGTCCGGGAGAAGTTAGGTTTATAAGCACTCCCCTCTGTCTCGTCCCCGTGTATGAAAGCTTGGGCAGGCGTTTCGCCGTTTTGGCAGTCACGTCACGATTATGGAACGCGGCTCGCAACCGGCCTCTCGCGAGGATTACGATGTTGCCCGGTCGATCGGACAATTCTTTCAGGAGGAAGGGATCGAGATCGTCCTTTCCGGGGAGACGCTGGGTGTTGAGGGGCTCTCGGGCGAAAGGGTACGGTTGCACGTGCGCACGCCGGAGGGCCAGAGGGAAATCGAAGGCACGGACATCCTTGCGGCCATGGGGCGCACGCCGAACACCGCAGGGGTGGGATTGGCAGAGGCGGGAGTTGAGATTGATGCCCGTGGATACATTAAGGTCAACGAGCGGCTCGAGACGACCGCGCCCGGTGTGTGGGCGATGGGGGAATGCGCTGGAAGCCCTCAATTCACGCACGTGGCGTTCGACGACTACCGTGTGGTTAGGGACAACCTTGCCGGCGGTAAGCGGACGACTACCGATCGGCTCATCCCGTTCTGCATGTTCACCGACCCTGAGCTTGCACGTGTGGGGCTGAACGAGACCGAGGCCCGGAACCGGG
>PLSJ01000352.1:0-2163 GCA_003165115.1 Syntrophaceae bacterium
CAGTATCATGCAGTACGAGACGGCGGTCAAATCTGCAAAGTTCCTCGTCATCGCTCACGGCACGGCGGACGAGGTGGCCAAGGCCAAGAGCATTCTCGAGACGGCCGGCGCTGCACAACTCGCCGTCCATCAGGGAATACACAGCGAAATAGCGGCTTAAACCTGAATTAACCGCCGGCCCTGTCCGGGGCCGGCGGGGGCACGGAAGAATCAGGTTGGGGCCTGTCCAGGCAGCGCCGAGGACCTAACGGCGCGTAATTGCGCTCTGGGCTTCCGCTGCGTCACTTTTGAGGTGCGAGAAACGCGGCGGTTATGCCGCCGATCAGGAACTGGACAGCAACGGAGAGCAGCATAAGCCCCATGATCCGGATGGCGACCGTAGTGCCGGTCTTCCCCAGGTACTTGAGAATTGTTGCGGACCTCACCAGGATGAGGTAGGAAATGAGATAGACGAGGGCGATGGTCAACAGCAGAGTGACCCGGTTGACGAGCGTGCCCGCCGTATCAAAAAGGACGATGCCCGTGGTGAGCGCGCCCGGCCCCGTCAGCAAAGGGATGCCGAGGGGCAGGATGCTGATCTCGTCCCTCTCGGCATAGTACCGTTCTTCGTCGGCGGAAGACTGGGTCTGTGTCTTCCGTCCGTACAGCATCTCGATAGAGACTATGGCGAGCAAAATCCCCCCGGCTATCCTGAATGAATAGAGCTCTATGCCGAGGAGTCGAAAAAAGATATTTCCCGTGACCGTCACGACGAGCAGCGAACCACAGGCCACCAGAACCGCTTTCTTTATGATCGTCCTTTTTTCACCCTCGTCATATCTTTGAAGAAGCGTCAGGAAGACAGGGGCATTCCCAATCGCATTGACGATAACGAAGAGAGACACGAAGGACCTTACAAACTACGAAACCGCATTGGAAGCTTCAATCGATCCGAAAAGATTGACGGCCGTCTCGATCACCGGAGAGTCCCCCTCACATGCTTTGCAGCAAAGCTTTTTGAGAAACGGGCTTACTCATGGTCATATCCGTTCTCCTTTTATACTTCTTCTTCTCTGCTTTTTCGAGCTATTGATATCGCCTGCTCTCAGATGGTCTTGTGTTCGAGCTCCGCAATAACCTGGGCGCCTAACAACACAATCAGTGCGATCGCTTCGGCGGTGAGGAGGGCCACTACCGGGGTGGCGAAGGAGCCATAAATCAGGTTGACCATCGACAGGGTCGAGTAATACCAGATAAGTCCACGGCGGGTGATCTCCCATAGAATCGTCGCGGTTATCCCTCCGATCAGCGCGTGAAGAAATCTGACACGGACTGCGGGCATAAACAGATAAAAGGAAGTGAGCATGAGCACCTCACCCACTACCCCCACTATATACAGCACGACCCTGAAGGTAAGTTCGAGGCTAAAGCTCCATCCAAAGAGCATCAACTGCCTCTGTCCGAGTATTTCCAATGCAGCCGTAATAAACGAAACCAGCACGATAGCCAGACCTATTGAAAGGACATATACATAAGGAATGACAGCGGCAACGAAAAAATTGCGACGTTCAGCTCTGACGCGATGACCAAAGATCATCGACAGAGAACTTTGAAGCACTCCGAAGGCCATGGAGCTGAAAAACAGCATGGCCAGGACCCCGACGATACCGAGCGCGTGACGGTGCCCGATAAATACCCGCACCTGTTGGTCCAGAATTGCGGCGTACCCCGGCATCACCATTCCTGTATAGGCCGATAGGGTCCGAAGCAACGAGTCCTCTTCTACAAAATGCGACAATCCGATAACCGCGAGGATCGACATGGGCACGATCGACAGCAGCGTGTAGTAGGCAATGGCGCCGGACAACAGCAGGCCCTGATTGCGCATGAACCCACGCGCTGCCCTCAGCACGAATCTGAAAAGTCGACCAGGCAACCGTGTGACATTTTTCCTTCGTTTATGGGATAAGAAGCCGCACCCCGCAAAAAGTCATTTGCTGCTCCACTTCCAGTCCCGGATTTCCGGCATGTCCTGGCCGTATTTATCGATGTATAGCTTGTGCCCGATGAGCTTATCCCGCACCATCTGCTTCAGATAGGCCCCTTTGGAGCCCAGATGCGGCAGCCTATCGACCACGTCGGCCACCAGGTGGAACCGCGGTCCAGGTCGTTCTGCACCCTCAT
>PLSJ01000352.1:2194-3813 GCA_003165115.1 Syntrophaceae bacterium
TCGCTCAGCCCGTGCGGGTGCTCCGTGCCGGGTTGCAGCTTCATGAGATCGACGACATTGATCACCCGGATCTTTAAGCCGGGCAGATGCTCGTGGAGGATGGAAACGGCAGCCAGAATCTCAAGCGTCGGCGTGTCTCCGCAACAAGCTTTATTAACCTTCTCCGTTTCCACGGCCATGTTCCCCTTGATCCCGTTTTTCACTTTCATGACAATGCTCTTTCAGACATCCCCTTTGTTTTCATTATTATGTCCCTTTTTAATTGTAAGCCCCAAAACGCGACAAACCGTGTTCGCGATCATCCATTCCTCGTCCGTGTGAATGACGCGAACGGCGACCCGGCCGGCATCCGTCGAAATCACGCCCGCGTTCGCCGTGTTTCGTTTTTCCTCGAGCTCGATCCCAAGGAAGCCCATGCCCTCGCAGATCAGGGCGCGGACCGTGGCCGCGTGTTCTCCGATGCCGCCCGCGAACACCAGCGTGTCCAGTCCGCCCAAGGCCGCCGCGAAGGCACCGATCCATTTCCTGACCTGATAGCAAAACAGGTCCACCGCTTCGCGGGCACGGATATCATTCGCCTGGCGATCGAGCAGGTCCTGCATGTCGGAACTGGTCTCAGACACGCCGAGCAGGCCGGATTCATGGTTGATGAGATTATTGAGCTGTGTGGGCGTCAGGTTCTCGGTCTGCATCAGGTACCACGCCACGCCGGGGTCCAGGTCGCCCGGTCTGGTGCCCATCGGCAGCCCGCCGGTGGGCGTAAACCCCATGCTGGTGTCGATGCTTTTCCCACCATGCACGGCAGCCAGACTGGCGCCGTTGCCAAGGTGAGCAAGGATCACGCGGCCCTTGGCTGCTTTCGCGCCGGCGACACGGGCGAGTTCTTCTACGAGGTAGGCATAGGAGAGGCCGTGAAAACCGTATCGTTGTACCCCTTTTGCGTCGAAGCGGCGGGGGATCGGCAAGAGCCGGGCCACCCGCGGCATGGTGCGGTGAAACGCCGTGTCGAAACANNAGGCCACCTGGGGCAGTTTGGGATGATGTTGCCGGAACGCCTCGATCAACTCGATCTCGCGAGGCAGGTGGTCCGGGTCATACGGACTGATGCGGTGTAACTCATCCAGCAATTCCCGCGTGATACGCTCCGGCTCGGTGTGGTGCATGCCGTGGACCACCCGGTGTCCTACCCCCTTCACGGAAGCGAAACCGATTCGTTCTTCGAGAAAAGCGATCAGGGCGTCCGCTGCCGACCGGTGATCGGACGCTTCGACGTCGAAGCTGCCATGTTGCTTCCTGGTCGGGTCGTCGAAAGTCAGGTTCGTGCCGGACAAGCCGATGCGGTCAACTTTCCCGTATAGCCGTCGCTTCGGCAACCCGTCTGTCTGGTACAGCGCGAACTTGATGCTCGACGAGCCNNTATATGGGAGATGGTTTCACTATCACCGTCTTTTGTTTTTTCGGCGTTCTTCCGCCCGGCGGCCGCAGTGCGCCGGCGAGGCAACATGGAAATGTCTACCCGCGGCCGCCTTCGCTTCATCTAGGGTAAGGACGACGACCGTCTATTTCAAGACCAGGTTATTCTTTACGGACTTGACTCCTTTGACGCTCCTTGCGATTTC
>PLSJ01000360.1 GCA_003165115.1 Syntrophaceae bacterium
GAGAGGTAGGCGCCGGGAAGACACTCTCCCTTCGGCTCATCCTCGATGCCCTCGACCGTGACAGGCATCGCATCGCCCTGATCACCAACCCCGCCACGACGTTCCTTCAGCTCCTGAGGGACATAGTGGGCCAGATCACGGGTACGGTCTGCTCTGCCGTCAGAAAGGCGGACCTTCTGGAGATATTCAACAAGCTCCTCTTCGAAACGGCCGACCAGGGGAAGAAGGTGCTCATATTCATCGACGAGGCGAACGCCCTCAGCCCCGCCACCCTTGAAAGCCTCAGGCTCCTGACGAACATGCAGCAGGACGACCGGAACCTCTTTACCCTCGTACTGGCCGGTCAGATGGAGCTCGCGAAGAGGCTCGAACACCCGAGACGGGCCAACCTTTTCCAGAGGATAGGCGCTTACAACCGCATAGAGAAGATCGAATCGCTCCCGGTGCTGAAAGAGTACGTGCAGACGCGACTGCGTCTCGCGGGCGGCAAAGAGATGTGCTTTACCGATGGCGCCCTTGCGGCCCTCTGGCTGCACTCGGAGCACGGGGTACCGCGTCTCGTCAACAAGATCTGCAAGCTCTGCATGAAGGCCGGCGAGACAAACAGCTTATCGGTCATCGACGAGGAGGTGATAAGCCGGGTCGGCGAACGTTTTCAAAAGCTGACGGGTCCGGCCGCGCGCAGCCGGGGGCAACACGGAAGAGGCGACGGCGAGGTCTCCCCGCCGAGGGCCGGTGTCAGGGAAGAGCTACCCGCAGAGGAGGAGCCACCGGCCGAAAAGAGCCTTTCCGCGTCTGATGCGCGCCGGGAAGGACCACCCCGGAAGACCGGCGAACAGGTGCCTGGTGAAGTTTCATGGGAAACGGATGTCGGCTCGCTCCGCATCACGATAGGCATACCGGGGGAGGTGCTCAGGCAGGCCTCCGCGGCTTCGCAGGAGACGCGCGTCAAGATCGCCGGGGCGCTTGCGGCCCAGAACCTCCAAAAGTATCCACAACTGGCGCTTACTTTGTCGCAGGACCCGGTCGTGCTCTGGAGCGACGTAAGGAGGTCCATACTGAATGCCTTCGAGACGCACACGGCTACAGCCGCGTGGTGAGAAGGCTGACGCCCGCCACGGGTGATTAATGCCGGATAATAACAGACAAGCCCCGCAGGCCGTACGGCCTGCGGGGCTTGTAGACACGATTAACCTTTGTTCGTCATTTCGACTTGGAGAGCAGCTTCTTCAGCTCGGGTCCTGTCTTCGGGTTCTTCTGGATTACGTCCTTCCAACCCTCATCGTAAGCGATTTTGAGGAATTTCGCCTTTTCGGCAGGAGGCAGGGTGATCGTCTCTATCCCTTCTTTCGTCAGGAGGGCTCGTTCTTTTTTCATGAGGTCGGCGTAGTAGGCAACTACCTCTTTCTCTGACTCGGCGGCTGCTTCCGTCAGCACATCCTGAAGTTTCTTCGGGAGTTTCTCCCATGTCTTGAGGTTCATCACGAGAGGGTTGGGTCCCTGATAAAACGTCGGGTCGACCAGGTACTTCGTCTGCTTGTCCCATCCCCAGTCGCGGATGCCGACGGCGGGCCAGCAGAACCCGTCCACGACGTTCCTTTCCAGTGCCACGTAGACGTCCGTGGGAGGTATCACCACGGGGTTTCCGCCAAGACCTTTAATGGCCTGCAGGTACATCGGCGACACGCGGATGTTCAGCCCCTTCAGGTCGGCGGTCTTTATGGGTTTCTTGAGGTAAAGCTGAAAGGGTATGGAGATGCCGAGCCGTGCCAGGTAATAGAGGCCCTTCTTTTTGTGCAGGTCGTTCATGTACGCCCAGGTCCCGTTGGCCCGCTCCTCGGACGGGGAATAGTCAGACAGCTTGAGGGCGTCCACTTCAGGTATGACCGATAAATAGTAGGCATTTGTGGTGAAAGCGAGGTCGACCATACCCCGTTGGACAGCCTGGACCTGGTCCGTCGACTGGACGGCCTCCGGCCCTCCTATGAACTGTACCTTCATCTCGCCGGGGGCCTTCTTTGCCACAACCCGATCGACGGTATCCATAAAGATGGTGAAAGCCTTGTACTCGGTCGCCGTCTTCGGCCAGGCCGTCACGGCTTTCAATATCACGGTCTCCGCCCGTGCCGGGGCGCCGACGATGCCCGACGTCAGAAACGCAACCATTGCGGTACCTGCAACAAAAAGCCACTTCTTTCTCATTGCCGACCTCCTCTTTTCGTTTTTGATTCTTAGCCTGCTTTCCCCGCTGCTTCCGTGCCAGCGTATCACTTCATCATTCCCATGAGATTCGGGACGATCGTCGCGACGATCGGGAACGCCATGACAATGGCGATGCATAAGATATCGACGATCACGAAGGGCGTGACCGCCTTCCAGATGTCGCGCATGGTTATCTCGGGGGGTGCGACGCCTTTCATCACAAAGAGCGTCACGCCGAAGGGCGGAGTGATCAAGCCCGTCTCGAGGGCGATCAGCATCATGACACCGAACCAGACCAGGTTATAGTGAAAGCTGTTGATGACCGGCATGAATATGGGTATGGTGATCATCATGATGGCGACGGTTTCCATGAAGCAGCCCATGATGAGGACGACCACCAGCATGGCCATCACGATGAGTATGGGCGGGACAGGCAGGTTGGTAATGAAGGCCGTCATGCCCGAGGCCGCGCCGGTGAAGGCAAGTATCTGGCCATACGTGCTGGAGACGATGATGATCATGAATATCATGGTGCTGACTTTTATCGTACTGGAAACGGCCTTCTTCACGATGTCCCAGGTGAGGCGCCGATAGCAGAGGGCCAGGATAAAGGAGCCGAGGGTCCCTGTCGCCGCTGCCTCGGTGGGGGTCGCCACCCCGAGGAAAATGAGGCCGA
>PLSJ01000064.1 GCA_003165115.1 Syntrophaceae bacterium
CAACAGGGACAGGGCCATGATTATCCTCATGACGGGTCCCGTCATCGCCTCCGCTCTCGTGCAGCGGGTGATGGAGAACCCCGACACGATGAGTCTGGGGGTCTGCATCAGCAAACACGGGTTCGACCACAATTCCGGGCGGGAACAGCATGAAGTGCTCAACATGAGCAAAAACGAATGGGACAGTCTGGCCCTTTATGTGGAGAACAGGGTGATCGGACGCGGCGGGCATCGCGTGTCCCAGCTCGTCGAAAACATGCAGAAAGCGCTCGACGACAACGACCTCAGCCCCCTCCAGAAAGCGGTGGTCGAGCGCTTCGTGGTAGCGAACTCGACCGTCGAGACGGCGAAGAAGATTACGCCGCTGTCGGTCATGATCGGTCCCCTCGCGGCCGCCTGAACTCCGCCTCGCGTGCGTCGAGCCACGCATTGAGATGGATCACCCCTTAAGCCGGGCCGCCTTATCTCTCGACCGCGGGCCTCCACCCCTATCCGGGGCAGGCCCGCATGTGAAAAAATGCCCTTTAGCTCTTGAACTGGAGTAGACGGGTGTGCTACTCTTTGCGATGCGTGTCTTGGCAGTCGACGTCGGAGAAAAGAGAATCGGCACCGCCCTGTCCGATGCGGGAGGCAAGATAGCGCAGGGCCTGAAGCTCCTCGCGTCAAGCGGGTCCCTGGCCGGGAACGTTGCGGCGCTCGCCGAGCTTGCCCGCCAATGTGAAGCCGACCGTGTGGTCGTGGGATTGCCGAAAAACCTGGACGGCACCATCGGACCAAATGCGCAGCGGATCATCGCGCTCGCAAAGGGCATCGGGGATGCCTCCGGCGTACCCGTGGAGTTGTGGGACGAAAGATTCAGCACGGACGAAGCGCACAGGATTTTCGATATGGCATCCGTGAAGAGGAAGAAGCGCAAAGGCGTCATCGACATCATGGCCGCACAGATCATTCTTCAAGGGTATCTGGATGCCCAAGGGCGCGAGTAAGCCTCTTGTCGCTCTTACAATCCTCTTCCTGATCAGCGCCCTTCCTTTCGTCGGCGCTATTATGCCGGGAGGCAGCGACAGCACAGCCGGGAGCTTTGTCGTGAAAAAAGGAACAAAGATAGGCGCCGTTGCCCATGCCCTCAAACGAAAAGATCTTATCCTCTCCGAGTACCTCTTCATGTTCTGCTCCCTGGTGGTCTATAACGGCAGGATAGTGGCCGGGGAATACGAGCTTTCACCCGGCATGTCGACGTTCCGGATCGCGAAAAAAATGGCCCGTGGGGAGAGAAAGCTCTACACCCTGAAAATCGTCGAGGGCTATAACCTCTACACGATCGGCGAGGCGATCGAGAAGGCGAAGATCATGGACCGCAAGACGTTTCTCCAACTGGCGCACGCGCCCGAGTTCCTTGCGTCCCTGGGCATCCCCTCCGATTCGTTGGAGGGATACCTCGCCCCCGATACCTATTTCTTCAGCAAGGAGACGGGGGTCGACGAATTCCTGGAGAAAATCGTCCAAAGGACTTTCAGGTTTTTTCAAAACGAAGATATGGAAAGAAGGATGCAAGAGATGAACATGGATATGTTCCAGGTCTTGTCCTTCGCCTCGATCATAGAAAAGGAAGCGCGGCTGGAGAACGAAAAACGCACTATTTCGGCCGTTTTTCACAACAGGCTGCGCCTCGGCATGACGCTGGACGCCGACCCGACCGTGATTTACGGCCGGGAAAGCTTCAAAAGGGAGCTGAAAAAGGCCGACATCGAAGCCGAGACGCCGTACAACACCTACAGGCTGAAAGGGCTGCCGAAGGGGCCCATATGCAGCCCTTCGAAGAGCTCGATATTGGCCGCCCTCTACCCCGAGCAAAGCGACATGCTCTATTTTGTTTCGAGGAATGACGGGAGCCATGTCTTCTCCAGGACGATGCAGGAGCAGAACCATTTCGTGGCGATGTATCAAAGAAACAGAAGCAGAAAACAACAAGAGGAATAAAAGGAGGGGTTGTATGGAAAAAGACGTCGCAGTGATCGGTGTCGGTCAGAGCTCATTCGTGAGGGGCTACGAAGGCTCCATCCGTGAGCTGGCTTTTGAGGCTTTCAGGGAAGCCATGCAGGATGCGGGCATCACGCAGAAGGACGTCGATGCGTCCGTCTTTTGCTCGGCCCCCGAGTACGACAAGCAGAGGTCCCCTGCAGGGGTGCTCGCGGAATACCTGGGCCTCATTCCGCAGCCCACGTTTTATGTCGAGACCGTCTGCTCATCGAGCAGCACGGGCGTAAAAGTCGGGTACAGCATGATCAAATCCGGACTTCACGATATCGTGGTCGTGGTGGGCTTCCAGAAGATGTCCGAAATAACTTCGGCCGAATCGCAGGAGAGGATGGGCCGGGGCGCGGATATCCAGTGGGAAGCACCCTTCGGCACGATGATGCCGGCTTACTACGCCATGTATGCCCAGGCTTACATGGCGAAGAACGGCCTCACCCACGACGACCTGCGGGACGTGAGGCTGAAGTCCGCCACCTATGGGACGACCAACGAAAGGGCCGTCTACAGGAAGGGCGTCAAGGCCGCGGATTTCGATCCGAATAATCCGGAGGCAAAAATGGCCGGTCCCGTCGCGTGGCCTTTGAGGGTAGGCGATTGCTGTGCCAACGCGGACGGCAGCTCGTGCATCATCCTCGCGAACAAGGAGAAGGCCAAGGCCTTTTCCAAGAAACCCGTCTGGATCATCGGCATCGGCGCCGCCTCGGAGGCGGTCAACATGGCGGCGAGACCCGAGTTCGCCAAAGGGCTCAGCGTCGGCTACAAGGCGGCGGAACAGGCGTACAAGATGGCGGGCATCACGGCCAAGGACGTCAAGGTGGCCGAGGTGCACGACTGCTTCACGATCGCCGAGGTCATGGCGTATGAAGGTCTGGGATTCGCGCCCATGGGAGACGGCAAGCAGTTGATCCGGGAAAAGGCGACGTACAAAGAAGGCAGGATACCCGTAAACGTCGATGGCGGCCTCCTCTCAAAGGGCCATCCGATCGGCGCCACGGGCGGCTCGCAGATGCGGACGATCGTGCTCCAGCTCCGCGGCGAGGCAGGCCCCATGCAGGTTCCGGGCGATCCCGGCATAGGTCTTGTACACAATGTCGGCGGCGTAGGTCTCTACGGCAGCGTCACAATATTCGGGAGGTGAGTTATGGGTTTCGAAAAATTCGGAAGAAAGAGCTTTACCGCGGTCACAAAAACGGGGAAATTTGTCGATTTGCTGATCGAGGGCAAGGTTGAGGGCACGACCTGCAAAAAGTGCGGGGCCAAGTTCTTCCCGCCGAGGGCGGACTGCGCGACCTGCCTCTCGAAAGAGATGGAGTGGTTCGAGATGCCGAAGAAAGGCACCCTCGAGACCTTCACTACCGCCTATTACGCCCCCTTCGGCTTCGAAGCCGACCCGCCCTACACCATGGGCGTCGTCGATTTCGACGGCGGGCTCAAGCTCTTTGCCCGCATCGCAAAGGAAGTCAAGCCCGAAGACGTGAGGGTGGGAATGGGCGTCACCGTTCGTCCGCTCAAGTATGAAGACGGCCAGGTCTCGTTCGAGATTTTAAAGGCATAGAACAACCGCGATAAAACGGAAAAAGGGGCTTGCATGCAAGCCCCTTTTTTATGGCACTTTTTTCGATCTTCTCTTATGCCGGGTTGCGGCCCGATATTAGGGGAAACAGCCCAACTGGCAGGACTTGATCTTGATCTTCGTCTCGTTCAGGAGGTCGCCAAGCTCACCGGGAGACAGATCCGTATCCCGCGCTATCCCGAGCGCTTCCGCGCACGATATCCTGCCGTCCCTGGCGAGCGATTTGATTTTCTCCATCACCCGTTCCTTGTCCATGCGCCGCCGCCTCACCCTTTTATGCACGTAAAGAGGTATGGGGTGAGTGAAGGGGTTCGAACCCTCGACACCCGGGTCCACAGCCCGGTGCTCTGCCGCTGAGCTACACCCACCGTTTCTCTTCACATGTTTAGCATATGCGGTGCCAAAAGTCAATTCCGGCTCGCCGAAAGCAGGGCAGGCGTGGCGACTTTTGCCCCCGGTTCGGATGCTTTCGTTCAAGCCCGGGGAAAAAGGCGGTGAGGCCGTGAGACCGAAAGGTGAGTGGTCTTACAATCTTTTGTAAATGAACTCCGGAATATAATATTTGCGCTTGTTGAGGACCATGCCAAGCACGTTCCCCCCGTGCTGCGTGATCCTTTCCTTTACGCTCTCGACCACAGGCCATCTCGTTTTATCCGCCTCCACGACGATCACGACGCCGTCGGCTTTCCTGAACATGGCGAAAGCGTCGCCCGAAGTCGTGGCGGGCGGAGAGTCCACGAGGATCAGATCGAAGCGGTCCCTCATCATGTCCCATATGCCCTCAAAACCGGAGGAGTCGAACACGTTGGGGCCCGAATTCGAGTTGTGGGAGACGAGGCTGACAAAGAGATTCGACCCGCCTACCCGATACAGCGCCTTTTCAGGGTTTTCGCCGTGCTCCACGACGTCGTCCAGACAATAGTCAGGCGAAACGTTGCAGAAGAAATGCTGGGTAGGGTTGTGCCGGTCCCCGTCGAGGAGAAGGACGCTCTGGCCGAGCGTCGCGATCACGACGCGGGCAAATTCACGGACTATGGTGGAAGTGCCCTCGCCCTCGCCCGATCCGATGAACTGTATGGCCCTCTTTTTGCGGTCGGGCAGGAGAGATTCGATGGAGTGATAGAGGTGCAGCATCTCCTCCTCCATCTCCAGCTCAAAGGAATAGGCTTCGCTCTCCTCGGCGTGGATCGCCTGCGGCCCGACATCCACATGGGGTACCGGCTCCAATCCCTTCCTCTCTTTCTGGGCCTGCTCCAATGCTTCATAAATCTTGCTCATAGTTCGCTCCTCCTGGTAGTCTTCATGCTCTATTATTGGGCGCCTCATGCGAGGTGCCCGCGCTTCTTCCCACCGCCAATTTCATAAGTCCTATGAAATTCCTCCCCTACCCCTTATGCTGTATACTGTCATTATTGGGGCTCAGCGCCCCCTCCAGCGGCAAAGCCGCGTGGAGCCTCCTCCCTCATACGCATGCAACTCATTCCCCTACCCCTTATGCTGTATACTCCCCAGGACCGGTATCTCCAGGCGCTTCCCTGCGGTCTCGGGTGTGGACAGGCTCTGTCCTGCGTATTCGGAGAAGAAGGCAAGGCCGAGACCCGAGATGGAGCCCAGGATGAGGGCGAGGACGAAGTTGTAGCCCGTGCGGGGCCTGACCGGCTCTGTGGGGATGGTGGCCTGCTGGATGACGGTGACGTTCGCCATCTTCTCCCTGTTCATGATGTCGGAGATGCGCGCCTCTTCCGCCCGTGCGCGGTAGGTGGCGAAATTCTTCCCGTTGGCTTCCACCTCCCGTGTCAGGGTAGCAAGCGAGTTGCTCCAGGCATCCAAGTCTTTCAGCTCTTTGTCGATGAGGGCGATCTGCCCTTTGAGCGATACCTTGCGGGACTGGAGGGAGGCGAGGTCTGCGTTGGCCTTTACCATCTCCTTCTCCATCTCCTCGTAGACGGGGTTCTTGCCCGTGACCACCTTCGGGGTCTGGTGCTCCTGTTTCTTCAGGAAGGCCTCCAAGACGGCGATCTCCTTCCTGAGGTTCACCACCAGCCGGTTGTCCTCCTTGTACTTCTCCAGGAGCTCCTGCTCTCTCAGGCGTAAGGAGAGGAGACTGGCGTTGGCGTCGTCGACCACGCGGAAGCGCACCTCTTCGGAGGTGACGGGGACGTTCTTCTGGGTCACGCGCATCTGGCTCTGCAGGGAGCCTATCCTTTTGTCTATCTCACCCATGCGGTTCTCCGCGTCCTTGTCCGCGCTGTCCGCCTCCATGCGCTGCTTTAAGAACATGGCCCTCTGCTCTTCGAGGGCATAGAGCTTGTGCGCCTGCTTGAAGGCCTCCAGCTTCCCTTCGGAGTCTTTCAGCTTCATTGAGTAGCCGGCAAGCTGCTCCGTGAGGAAGGAGGAGTTGGGGTCGGCATAGAGCTGGAGGTGCTTTTGCCGGAAGAGGTCGACAAGGATGTTGACCGCACGAGCAGAGAAGTCGGGGTTGTGGTGCTGGAAGGAGACCTGGATGACGTTCGACTTCCTGACGGGCTCCGCGATGAGGGACTTCTTGAACTGGTTGATCGCCGCGTCGGTCTTCGAGACGCCGGAGAACGTGGAGAGGCCGGGGTAGAGCTTGTTTACCCCCAGCGTGTCGATCACCTTCCCTATGAGGTCATGGTTCATGAGTATCTGCACTTCCGAGTTGATAAGCTCCTCCTGGCTGATGGCAAGAGGGGTAGGCCGTCCTTCTCCCACCTCCGGCGTATAGAGGTATTCCCGGCCGAACTTGACGAGGAGTGAGGATTTCGCCTCATAGGTGGGGCTGATAAGGAACGTGCCGAGGGTGATGGCGATGACGACGACGAGAAAGGTGACGATGATCTTCTGCTTATGCTTGAAAAGGACGGTGAGGATGTCCCTGATGCTGCTTAAGTTATGTCGCTCGTTCATATATGCCTCCCGCTAATGGCTGCTTGTGCTGTTTAAGGTCCAGCCGACGCCGATGCCTGCCCCCACGGGGATGTTCCTCCGGATGTAGAGGTCGACGAACTTGTTGACCTCCGCGATCCTGGACCGGGGGACATAGACGATGTCGAAGGGGGACAGGAGGATGTCCTGGGAAGGGTCTTCGTTCTTGACGACCTCCTCCATATTCACCTTCAGGGGCACGGGCTTGCCCTGGACCTGGCGGATGACGATCACGTCCGTCCTGCGGGCGGTCTCCCTGAAGCCCCCCGCCGCGGTGATCGCCTGGCGGATCGTCACCGGACCGGCAAGCGGAAGCATGCCGGGACGGAAGACCTCGCCGTCCACGTAGACCCTCTGCGTGCTGAAGGAACGGACGATGACGGAGAGCTCGGGCTTGTTGATCTCCTTACCGTAGCGCGCAGAGAGCGCCTTGCGCAGCTCCTCCGGGGTGAGGCCCGCACAGGTGATCTCGTTGGCGAGCTGGAGAGAGATGCGCCCGTCGGGCCGGACCATGACCGTCTCGTTCAGCTCGGGGTTGTAGAAAAACTTGATGTCCAGGATATCGCCCGAGTTAAGCCGATACTCGGGCTGCACCGCCTGGGCGGTGAGCCCCCGGCCCATGTCGGTGACACTCTGGCCCTGGGGTGCGGCGCACCCGCATACACAGATCAGCAAAACAAGCAAGACACCGGTCTTCATTGTCTCCTCCCTTAAGTTTTAAGGAATTATCGGGGGCCCCTACCCCCCTTGGCCGTTCCACCTTTGTTGTCTTGATGCTTAGGGTTACAAAAGTACAGGCTTCCGCCGAAAACCCGTGTGCCACGGAAAGGCGGAACATAAAAGATAGTATTCGGGGGAGCTTGTCACTTAAATACCCTTACGTATAACCTTACAAAGAGAATCTGAGAACGGTTGCGGGGATTGTCAACTGGGGGGTTGAAAGTTTTTCAATGCGGACGCCGGTCTGCATGCGTTTTTGCCCAAAGCTCCCTTTAACCGAAACCTGCCCGTCGCCTTGGTTTTCACGAGTCCGCGGGCACGGTCGCCGCTCTTGACACGGCACTTTCCATACATATATTGGACTTGGGGCGATGCGCCGGAAGGCGTCGACATCGCTCATGAAAGCGAAAAGGAGGTACGCAAGATGAAGTATCTGCTGACTCTTGCTGCGGTGTGCGTGTTTATGTCAACCGTTTTCGTCGGATGCAGCCACTTTACGGGCAAGACCGCCGGTCAGTCGCTGGACGACACGGTGATCACGGGCGACATAAAGGCCGCGTTAATCAAGGACCCCGAGCTTAAAACCTTTGCGATCGACGTAAGCTCCTATCAGGGGAATGTCACCTTGAGCGGGCTGGTGCCGAACAAGGCGGCAGAGCAACGTCTGGTTCAGTATGCAAAGGATACCAAGGGCGTGAAATCGGTAAAGACCAACCTCCAGATGGCCGGCGTTGCGCCAGGCAAAGCCGGAAGCACGACTGATGTGGGCCGGACCATGGCCGCCCCCGGCCCCGCCGAGACGAAGGAAAGCTCGATGGAAAGGTCCGGGGAAACGACGACCACCACTGAGGAAAGCACGACGGAAACGAACAAGTAAGTATCGAGGGCGCAAAAAGGGCCCATCCCATAAGGAGGTGTGTGCTATGTTGACATGGGCTATTATCTTCCTGCTTATCGCGGTTGTCGCCGGCGTCTTCGGGTTCGGAGGAATCGCGGGCACTGCCGCGGGTATCGCGAAAATACTTTTCATTATTTTCGTGATCCTCTTCGTCATCTCGCTCGTCGTGGGAAGGCGAAGGACGATTTGAGCATCCGGGCCATCCTTCCGGAGGTCTTACAGGTCCCGCGGGACCAGACCTGTAAGACCTCTCTTACCCGTACTTCTTGAAATACCCCTGAAAGAGTTGCTGAGGCAAGCTGGTGTACCGGTAAAGGCCGAGGGCCTTGGCATACACGGCGGGGATGCCGTCGTGTCTCATGACGGCCACCCGCGGCAGGATAACCGGATCCTCTCCGTCGCTTACGGGTCCCCTTTGCAATGTGCAGCAGCACGTATAAGAGGCTCGTCTAAGGGCAGTCAAGAGGTTCGCCTTAAAGAAGGGCCAATGGCGATGGGTGAGGGGGAAGGAGAAAGGAAGGGCAAGCGCGACGGGAGGACGTCCGAGCCTGCCCAGGATCGACTCTCTCGACCTCAGCAGCTCGTCCTCCAGCTCGACACCTGTCATCCTCGGGGGGAACCGATGCGTGGCCGTGTGGGAGCCCACTTCCATTCCCTCGACGTGCATCTGTGCCGCTTCCTGCCAGGTCATGGGCAGGCTGTCATCGTCGCTGCCCGGAGGCAGCCACGGAAAGGGCGCGGACCGACCGATAAAATCCGTGGCAAGGAATACCGTGGCCTTGATGCCGCGCTCCAGCAGAATGGGCTGCGCCCTCGTATAGGTGCTCCTGTAGCCGTCGTCGAAAGTGATCACCACCGTCCTCGCCGGGATGGTTTCCCCCGCCTTCATCGCCGAAACCAGACTATTCAACGACAATACGGGAAAATGCCTTTTCACCAGGTCCATCTGCCGCTCGAAATCACCCAGGTACACCGAGTCCTTCACAGGACCGCTCTCCCTGGTCAGGGACAGGTGGTGATAGGCGAGGACCGAGGGTCTGTATGCGGGTGATTTCACGCCGTGCCTATGGGCCACATGGGGTGCGGAAGCAAGAGAAAGCATGCGCTTTCCGTTGAACCTGCTCAGTTACAATCTGAGGCGATAAACCCCGTTTGTCAACCGTGCGCGCGGCCGAAAAAAGATGCCGCCGGCCCGACCCCGGGTGTGTCCACCTCGGGATAAGGCCGGCGGCCGTGGGAAGGCTACTTTTTGGAACGTCTTCTGGCGGCCGCCCGTCCCGCCAAACCCAGGACAGGGAAGGCGAAGAGCAGCATCATCGGATACTTCACCGCATAGACGATCGGTGTCAGCGCATACCGCGTCGCCGTGCGCAGGGCCTCGTGACGCTTGATATATTCCGCCAGGGGCGGCGAGAGGCGGTAATAGAGATGGACCAGTCTTGTCCCGATTGCATTCGTGAGCAGATACCTGTCCCTGAACGCTTTCAGCACTTCCACTTCCGGCGCAAGGTAGCTACCGAAGGCAGCCGTTGCGATAAAGCAGCCTCCTCCGCCGCCGCCTCCTCCGCCGCCGTCACCGCTTCCCGCGCTCGCCGGTACGGACGCCACCGCAACGACGGGGGACGCGGGATGGCCGCCCAATGTCGTGCCGACAGGCACCGAGCCGGTAGACCCGAAGCTGTAAGCGCCCATGTCCCAGTTTCCCGTCGCCTGGCGCGGATTGCCGTTGAAGTCCACCGGGGAGATGCCCCAGACGCTCTGTATTATGGCGAAGACGTTGTCAGGGACCCCCGGTGGATTGGCCGCGAGATTCAAGGCCGTGCCTGTCGCCGAGGACCCGCCCCCAAGGGTAATGTCGTTACCCGAAGGATTGGTGAAGCTGGCATGCCAGCCACGGGACGCGCTGTCGCCCGAATGGGCGTCCTGGCCGGTGGTCGCCGCCCACGTCGCAAGGTTCGGGGCCACGCCCGAGTAATAGTAATAGAGAGTGGGGCTGCCTGCCGCGATCGGAGCGATATAGTTGTAAGTGATGAGGCCCTGGGTTCCCCCTCCCTGATCGAAAAGGTTGTAGTCGCCGAGGTACATCGGCAGCCCACCGGGGTTGATACTGGGGTTCCCAAGGAGAACGTCGGCATTGCCCACGCCCCCGTTGTTGTGATAGAAAATCGTGTTGTAGGCGTAGACGATGGTCTGCCGCGAAGGCGCCGTGACACCCTCTTCGGAGCAATCGGTATAGATGCCGTCTCCCGCGTTCAAAGCGAATACGCAGTTGTACAGGTATGTGCTGACCATGGCGTAAAGCCACATGCCGTCGTGGTAGTTGCCGTAGCTGAGACAGTTGACGTAATACTGGCGGGCGTTGGGATTGCCCGTGCTGTCGGTCGCGTAGTTGTCCGCGTTCGCGCCGAACCCAGAATAGGTCTGTGTGGCCACGCAGTTGAGAAAGAGGATATTGTCGGAAAAGCGGCCCGGCGGCTCGCCGACGCAGCCGGTGTCAAAACCCCTTCCCGTGATGGCATACGCGGTGCAGTTGATAAAGGCGATATTCCACGAGTTGGTTGTCCAGAAACCCATGTTGGAGTCCGTACCACCCTCTTGTGTCCCTGGGGCGCTGCCGATGTTATGGGCCACGCAGCCCTGATAAACGCCTCCCGTACAGCCGAATCCCTGGTCGCCCGTGTAAAAGCCCCCGTTGTTCGCGACCGAGTTGCCGTCGCATTCCACGTTATAGACAAAGAAGTTGCCCTGGCTGTGAAGGTAGAAAGAATACGAGGCGGCCCCGAATATCCGCATATTCTTGACGGTAAGGCCCTGCATCGGGCTCGATTCGGATGTGCCGTCCGCCTCGAATCCCCGGCTGATGGCGCCCTGCACATCGAAACCCTGAGAGGTCGCGCCGTCGAGGGTCAGATAGTCGACCTTCGTGACCTGGATCAAGGCCGTATACTCGCTCAAGGGGGCCCCACCGCCGTTGAAGACCACATTGCCCGAGCCCCATGAGGGCAGCCGCGCTATGGTAATGCGCGACGATGACGTGCCGTTCCCGTAGTGAGAAGCGTCGATCAGGAGCTGACCCTTGAGACTGAAGGTTACTCCCGACTTGAGGTAAATAGTGTCGCCACCGTTTATCACAGGGAAGGTACCGCCGCCCGGGTCGCCCGGTATGTGGGCCCAGGGTGCCGCCTGGCTTGTGCCCGCATTACCGTCGTTGCCGGTCTGGGGATCGACGTAGTACGTGGCGGAAAGGGCCGTCATCGGCAGGCCCAGGCAGGCGAGCATCACGCACCCGGCAAGCAGGTAAAACCTTTTGTTATTCGAAAACTTCATGAGACCTCCTTGGTGCTGGCAGGAAGTACGGCCCCCACCTGAAGAGGTCGGCGCCAACCACTCTCATAAGCCGATAGTTTTAGTATATCTGACCTATCTTGTCAATACCTTTGTTGAGGCATAACTTTCCGGGGGATGTGACCGGTGCACCGATCCGCCGATGATCCGCCCCATCCCGCGACCGGCGAAAAATATCGCTGATTGACAAAGAGCAGGGAACTGACCACATTGAAAATAAGGGACGCGCGGCCGTGGCCGGAAAGAGGAAGCGAATGAACCCTTATTTCGTCAGTCGAAAAGTATGCCCTTGCTGTTCCTCGCCCGAGTCCGGAGAGATCTACCGCAATCCCTTTACCGAATCCCCGGTAAGAGACTACCTGGAAGCATTCTACAATGCCCAGGGCAGGATTGAATTTGACTACCTGGAGGGGGCGCAGTACACGCTGATCGAGTGCCGGAGGTGCGGGCTGGTCTTTCAGCAGGAGGTCCCCGGCAACGAGCTGGCGGCGATATTATACGAACGCTGGATCGATCCCGGGATAGCCATGCGTCAGTACGAAGACCGGACCGGGCTGGCTTTTTACGCGGAGCATGCGGAGAACGTGATGCGTCTTATCGCTTACTTCGGCGTGAAGCCGTCCTCTTTGAGCTTCCTGGACTTCGGCATGGGATGGGGCAAATGGGCGCTCATGGTCAAGGCTTTCGGCTGCGCTTCATACGGCCTCGACCTTTCGTCCGCCCGCACCACGCGCGCGCAGTCCGCGGGGGTCACCATCCTGGGCCGGAAGGACCTCGATGGCCGCCAATTCGATTTTGTCAGCGCCGACTGGGTCTTCGAGCACATACCCGACCCCTTCGAGACCCTTGTCGAATTAAGGGAAGTTTTAAAGGCCAACGGCGTTCTGAGGATCAGCGTGCCGATCGTCAGGGACATCGGGCGCCGCCTGAAAGTAATGGATTGGAACGCGGCCAAGGACGCGAGGGACTCACTCAATGCCGTCGCGCCTCTCGAACACATAAACTGCTTCAGGAGAGAAACGCTGCTCGAAATGGCTTCCGCCGCGGGTATGCGGGAGGTCTTCATCCCTGTCGACCGGCGTTACCAACTCGCGAAAAGACTGAGTACCCTCAGAAGGCTCGCCAAGAATATTGTCCTTCCCATCCTGCCCGGCCTGGCCCGTGATTATGTGTTTCTCGGGAAGCCGCGAAGAACACCGTGATCGGCCGACAAAAAGAGAGAGAAGAGATAAAACCGGCAGGTTAAAAGAAGGGGTTACGCGTGGGGGTTGAGGGGGGATCGGTCCTGCGGCGGAGAATCTTCCAGGTTTCGGGGCTTCCTGGACAAGTGTCCGGATAAGAGCCTCAAACGCCGGCCGTTGCCTGAGGTCGGTATGGGGCGCGTTTCCAGCGTTTCATCCATTGTGCGTGCCAACAGAGCGGTCAATCGACGATATCCGTATGCTTCTATTCTGTCCGCCCTCGGCTCATAGCGGATCGAGCCGGAACGTTTCCATTCCTCATAGTATTCGCGGAGTGCCTGCTCCACCCCGCCCGGCCGGCTCGCGGAGACCGTCCTTCCCGTATCCGTGCTCCTGATGATGTCGGCAACCTCGCCGGCGCCTTCCGCAACAGCGAGCACGGGCTTTGACATGGCAAGGTAATAGTAGAGTTTATGAGGAACGATAGCCTTGCTGTAAGGCGTTTCGTACATGAGCACCAGGAGGAGGTCGCTCTTGCCGATCAGTTGAAAGGCCTCGGCGTGCGGGAGGTCGCCGAAACGGACAACCTGTCCTTCGAGGTCGTGTTTCCTTATGAAGAGCCGGGCGCTGCGCGATACATGCCCGGCGATGTGCAGGCGCAGCCGCGCGCCAAGCGCCGAGTTGACGCGCTTCATCGAGAGAAGGAATTCCTGCCAGGGAAAGCCTTCCTTGTCGAAATATCCCATGTAGCCGATGACAAGCTCACCGGGAGTATCCCCCCGCGCCTCACGGCGGTCGGTGACCTTTTCGGCCTCGTCGTAGCCGTTCGGAATGACGGCGATCTTTTTCGCATCGAGCCCGAAGCGGTCCTCGTAGACACGCCCGTTCCCGCGCGTATTCGCGATCAGGCGGTCGCTCCGTTCGTAAACCATCCGTTCGAGTCTCTTCACGATCCTGTCATGGAGCCTTGTCGGTGGGCGGTAGACAATCTCCTTGGTGGTCCAGAGGTCCTGAAAGTCGGCGATCCATTTTATCCCGGTGAGCCTTTTGAGCAGAAGTCCTATCATATGCAGGCTTTCGGGAGGAGAAGAAGTGATGACCATCTCTATACGTTCCTTCCTGATGAGGCTGTAACCTTTTCTCAAGGCCGAGGGAAGCCAGGTGACAAAGAGATCGGGGATGAAAAACAGGCTCTCGAAGTAGACCGTCAGGGACCAGGAGTTGAAGAACTTCGAAAAGACACGCAAAGGCGACTTCCGGAGAAACCATGTCCGGTAGATCCTGGCGCCCCCACCCGGTTGCTCCGCCGCCTTACCCGCTCCGTTTCTCCCCACCTTGGCCGTGATGACGATCGGCTCGTAGCCGAAGCGCGGGAGATGGCGTATGAACTTCGCGAACCTCGACCCGCCCCTGCCCGGCACATCCTGAACGAAAACGAGTACCTTTTTCATCGGGTGCGGCCTCGCGGCGCCTCTCATGCCTGTTGCGGGCTTGTCCTCGCGAGAAACAGGCGCCGTCAACCTCGTCTTATCCGAAAAGACGTGTCTCTGAAACAGGCGCACCAGAGGCTCTATCGTCCGCCGGTTGTCGAAATCTTCCACTATCCTTGTCCGCGCGGCGGCGGCGAGCCTTTTCCACAGTATCTCGTCCTCGCAGACGCGCACGATCGCGGAAGCCAGCTCGTCGGGTGCGTGCGGCGGGACGAGCAGGCCATGGACGCCGTGCCGGATAAGCTCGGCCTGTCCCGAGTTTGTCGTGGTGATCACGGGCAGTCCGCTCGCCATGGCTTCCATCAGCACATTAGGTATGCCGTCCCGGTTGCCATCGGCCGAGTCGGCGCAGGGGAGCGCAAATACGCAGGCCCTCCTGTAATACGCCCGCACCTCCTCCTGGCGCATGGCCCCGGCCAGGAGCACCTGCCCCGACAGGCCGTTCGATTCGATCAGCTCCTCCAGTTTCCCTCGCTCCTCTCCCTCTCCCAGGATGACGCACCTGACGGGTGTGCCCCTGTCTCTCAATAAGGCGCAGGCACTGATGAGGTCGGGAAAGCCTTTTATGGCCGTCAGGCGGCCGATGCTCAGCACGAGGTTCCTTTCCCGCCCCTCCCGGCTTGCGCCATAGGGGAAATTATCCACGTCCAGGCCGTGGTACACAAGATGGACCTTGGACGACGCATCACGCCCCGCCGCGGCCAGGAGAGAGCGCCTCGCCATATCGGAACAGGTCACGGCGAAGCTCGCCTCCTTCAGCTTTTCCGGCAACAGCAGGCGGTCGGACCAGACGTCATGGGCATGGCCGGTAAAACTGTACGGGATCCCGGTCAACAGGTGGACGACCCGCGCCACCGAGGCAGACTGAGACGCGAAATGGGCGTGTATGTGGGTAATTCCGTCGGCACGCACCCTGTCGGCAAGGACCACCCCTTCCCCGAAGTGCATGAGGCTGCGTATACGGTCTGCCTGCCGGACGTGGCTTCCGGCAACCATCTTGAGCAGGGCCGCCGCGTACCTGAGAGGCCGGCCCAGGAAAAAACGAAGGTGGGCCCGGATCAGGCAGGAAACGGCGACAGGCAGCAGGTAATGGGTGGCAGAGGAGAGGGGCAAAGATTCCAGGGAGATGGAGGAAAGGGGGGGCTTCCTCAGGGAATAAACGGAGACCCCTCTGCCCCGGCGCGCAAGCTCGATCACCTCCCGGTAGATAAAGGTCTCGGTGAGGGAAGGGAAATAGTTGGCGAAATAGGCGAGTTTCATTTCATGCCCGCATTATGTCCGCTATCAGGTTGAAAGGCTTGACAAGCTTTTCCCTGTTCCTGGGGCTTGCGAGATAGAAGGCGGCGCAGGCGGCAATGAGGCCCCATTCGAGCGATGCATAGAACCATCCGAGCCGCGCGATCCAGACAAGAGTAAAGACGGCGGCTCCCAGCGCCACGGGCCGCATCAACGTTTCACGCAACGACACGGTATACCCGGCCCGCCCGCTGTAATAGAACTCGCAGAAGAAAAAGACCGATAACGAGGCGGCGCTCGAAATGGCCGCCCCTTTCGCGCCGTAAAGGGGTATCAGCCAGAGGTTGAGGACCACGTTCGTAAGAAAGGTGAAAACCCCGGCCAGGAGATCGTATCTTTGAAGGTCCGTCGCAACCATGATATTAGCCACCGTCCTTCCCATGGTCCAGGGGATGAGTCCGATCGTCAATATCTGGAGGACCGCCACGGACGAAGAGAACCGCCCGCCGTAGAGGACCGATATCAGGAAGGGTGCGAGGACGACCGCCGCGGCGGCAACGGGGAACGCGTAGAACAATACGTGCCTGAGCATATCCCGGTTTGTCTGTTGAAAAGAATCGGGGAGGGACCGGAAGAGGGCCGACAGGTGGGGGAAGCTCGCCCTCATGTAAGACTGGGGGACGATCATGGTGGCCTCGAAAAGCTTATATGCTGCGGCATACAGGGCGACCTGCGTCATGTCCGCGAGCTTCGTCAGGATCAGGACGTCGACGCGCGCCGAAAGCATCGCCACGAGGGTAATCAGGAGAAACGTCGGAGAGGACCTGAGCAGACGCAGGGAAACGCCCGGATCGAACCGCAGGCTCATCTTTCCGACGCAGATGATATAGGTGCATACGCAGACGACGACCGCGAAGACCGTCGAGACGAGGATGGCGAGGACTAAAGCGACCAGGCCGAAACCGAGCCGGATAAAGACGAGGGAGAGAATGACCCTTACCAGGTTGCCCGATATATTCTCGTAAAGTATGAGGTTCGTGCGCTCCCAGCCCATAAACACGGCCTCGAAGGTGGCGACGGCGAATAGGGGGAACAGGTTGAGGCTCATCAGGGAAACGCCCAGGCTGACTTCTCTCGAAAGTCCGAAATAGTCCTTGGCCGCGTTCATGACGAAGGCAAGCGGGATGGAGCTGCAAAGACCGAGGAAAAGCGCCGCCGAAAGATAGGACGATGACTTCTCCTTATCGGCCGCCACCTCTCTCGTGATCAGGGCCTGCAGGCCCATCTGGCCGATGATGCCGAACATCGAGACAAAGGTGATGATGAAGGCGTAACCGCCCATCACCTCCGTGCCCCTGAGCCGCGAAACAGCCACGATCACGACCATGGCGAGGAGCGGCTCGATGACCCGCAAAAGGGTCAGGATAAAAGAGTTCTTGTAGACCCGGTTATATGCGCGTGCCGTATCCATTTGCGTCTTTCTCTTCTACTATGGTCGGCCGGCCAACGGCGTGCCCGGAAGTCGCGATCTTCGCCCCGTGCCCTCCGGCGCAATAAATGCCCCCTCACCCTGCCCTCTCCCCAAGGGGCGAGGGGTAAAGGGGTGAAACGCGATTGGTGGCCTACGGAGGACGAGGCTCAGATCGCATCCGAACCTCACGATTCCGGTCACGCCGTCGTCCGGCCGATCCGGCATCGAGCACAACCATGATCGATGCCGGAATTTGATGGAGCGTAAGAGTCGAATTGTCAAAGTTTCAAATCGATTGGGTTGCCTCACGTTATCAGGACGAGAATGGATTGTAATGACTTCTGCCGCCGCAATCAAAATAATTGCACATTCCTTGGGCGGCATCGGGTGGACGGTGGCATGGGGGGAATGCTTCATCTGTGGATGCACTGTGAGCCGTGTAGACCGCAGGCGTACCCAATGTACGCCGGAGCGTCACACGGCGAGCAGGGCGCCGCAGAGGGAGTATTCCCCCCCATGCCGCCGTCCGTTCGACCGAACGACCCAAAAAATGGCCGAAGACATGTGCGCTCACCTGCGCGCACCAGCCGCCTGCACGGGTGCGGGCTGCACCTTCTTCGCCGCCGAGCACAGGCTGCAAAATACAAAGATCAGGCTCAGGCACAGGGGCGACGAATACATATCCACCATCATATGTGCCGCCATTGCGATGAATCCCGCGCCCACGCTCACCCCTATCATCCTTGCCAACTCGCTCGTCCCGCTCCTGGCGCATTCCAACGATTCGCGAAAGCATGCCGACAAGAGCCACAAGAAGGCGATCATGCCGACAATCCCGGTTTCCGCAAACACCAGGAGGTACTGGTTGTGGACCATATGGAGATAGATATCCTGCAGGTCCGGTCCATGCTGGTACTGGTTTATGACCGACATGAACGTGTTGGCCCCGACACCCAGGACAGGGCTGTCCTTGATCATGTTCCAGGCGATCCTGATCAGGTAGATCCTGTCGATGGCCGCGGTAGAGCCTTCCTCGCTCATCAGACGGGCCTCGATCTGAGAGGAGAATATCGCGGCCACGCAGGCCGCTATCAGGAAAGCCAGAATGGGCCCCTTAACGCTTACGTACCGGCGTTTGACAAGGACGAAGAGGAGGATGATGAACGCCGCGAGGAAGGCCATCCAGCCTCCCCGTGAAAAGCTGAACAGGAGCGCGAGGCCGCCCGCCGATACGGCCAGAATGCCCAACCTCCGATAGGCCCCTCTGCTTTTCATGAGGACCGCGGTGAAAAGCAGGATAAGGGGCACCACGTACATGGCGAGGCCGTTAGGCTTTCCGATGGTGCCCAGGGCACGCGTGACGAAACCCTCCTCACTCTCCTCCGTGACAGGGGTCCCTGTCTTGAATATATCCAGCTCCCTGCCGGTAAGGTATTGAAAGGTCCCGAATGAGCCCTGTATGATGAGCGATACCATCAGCATCATAATCACGAGGCGCAGCTCCTTCTCCGTTTCTATGGCGCTCGTGAGGACGATATAATAGAGAAAGAAGACCTGGACAAGCAGTATCGCCTCGAAAAAAGAAAGCCGCATCCACGTCGAGTTGACCAGCGAAAGGAGCACGGAGGCGACGAAGAACATCAACGAAAAAGTCAGTTTTCGCGAGAACCCCTCGAACTTCCTCCCCGTGAGCAGGAGATAGACAAAGAGACAGATAAAGGAGACGTCGGAAAGGGATATAGTGATGCCGTTCGTCCAGCCGATGTACGGACCCACGTCCATGATCGTGTACGTGGTCCGAAAAGGCATGGTCACGATCCCTGTCAGGAGCAGGAACATCTTTATGTTGCGGAAACCACCCAACGCGAAAAGCACGAAATAAACGGGGATAATTACTTTTAGGGCTTCCATGCGCTCCTCCGATGTGTTGACACGTCGTCCGGCCGGGTATGCCGGACGATTTTTGTTGTAGACTCATAAGCGCTGTTCAGGCTCCAGGAAGCCCGGACGGCCTTTCCGTCCGGTTCCATACCGATGCGTCCTGGTTTCTCATCTTGAAGTAGACCGCTATTTTCCAGAGCATATAGGAAGGCGCCTTGAGGAGGGACCGCCATTCGGCCGCACCTGCCCCCCTCAGGATGAGGCCGGAGAGCACGTAAAACATATCGATGCAAAAGCAGCAGGCGAGGGGGACGACCAGAGGTGAGCGAAGCATGAGCGCCATGACGAAGAGGAGGGACTGTCCGAGAACGATGAGCGCCAGAGGTGGGACAAAAGAGTCGATGAGCGCGTCCAGGTAACGGATCCGGGGCTCTCCGGCGAGCTTTCGGAACATCAGCCGCCTGAGACGGTGTTTTATGCGGGGATCGATCCCCTCCCACCGCATCCTCTGGGTTTCGGCGACTTTCCGCTCCGTCGGCATATCGGAAAAAACCATCGCGTCGGGATTGTAGTCAACCACGATGCCGCGAAGCAGGAGCATCACGGAGAACTCGTAATCCTCCACAATCGAGTGGGCGGGCCATCCACCGGCCAGGACCTCCTTCTTGAAAGCCATCCCGTTTCCCCTAAGGCCCGCCGTTCCCCCGAGTCTGCGGTGACCGGCGGGCCTTAGATGGTTGAACACATGGAAGGCGGCCGAAAGGAGGCCGCTGCGCCAGGCCGCCCGTGCGTTCGCCACGCCATAATAACCCTGCACCGCCGCGACGCCGGGATATCTCAGACTCGCGGCCATCTCCCTCAGGAACTCCTTGTCGACCCACGTGTCGGCGTCGATCATCACTATTGCATCCGCGAACGCCAAGACGTGTCCATGGCTGCGAAGGAACCAGTCTACGGCCTGTCCCTTGCCGCGCATCGAGGGGTCGACGCGGCTGAAGACGCGGCTGCCCGCCTGCAGCGCCCGTGCCGCGGTCCGGTCGTCGCAGTTGTCGGCAATGACGAACACCTCGTAAAGCTCCCGCGGGTAGTGCGATGCGAAGAGGCTTCCGACCGTTTCCGCTATGTGCATTTCTTCGTTGTGGGCGGGTATGACGACGGCGAGGCGCATGGGCCTGCCCTCACGGCTCACCCTTTTTTTGAAGAAGTACGCGGCAACGGCGATAACGCAGAGGTATGCCGTAATCGCCATGAAGTACATGGAGAGCACCGTCGCAAGCATCGTAAGGAAGAAGTCCATGACCCTTATTTCCCCACGGCCAGGCCGGCCACGATCCCCGCATAGACCTCTTTCGCTTTGTTCCAGCCGTTTCTTTCCAGGAATGCCGTCGCATTCCGCGCAAGCAGCGCCCTCTCTTCTGCGTTGTCGTAAAGCTCGGTGACCGCCCGGCTGAGCGCTCCGCTGTTGCACGGCTCGAAGAACCTGACCATGGAGCTGTCGTAATAGAAGTCGTGCGCCTTTGTCCTCGATATGACGATAGGTATCCCCATGGAAATATATTCCAGGGCCTTCATGCTTACCGCCTCGTTTGAAAAGACGGAGTCTTTCGTGGGAACGATCCCGATGTCCGCGCTGATCAGCGTCTTCGGCAGCTTGTAGAAGGGAATCGCGCTGTGGAACGCCACGTATGAGCCGAGGTTGAGCTTCTTTGCGAGGCGCGTGCATTCACCGTACAGCCTTCCCTTCTTGCCGCAGTAGAGGTGGAGCAGCACGTGAGGGATGTGGGCCTTTATCGCCGGCATGGCAAGGAGCAGCGTATCCAGGCCGAAGTGCTCCTCGATCGACCCGTGATAGAACAGGTTGAACGCATTCTTTACCACCGGGGCATGGGTGGGCTTAAACAGGTCGGCGTCGGGCACATTCAGGAGCATGGTAATCTTCGACGGCTTCACCGAGCGGGACACCAGCGTCTCCTTCCAAAAATCGGTCACGGTGATCACATGGTCGGCAAATGCGGCGGAGAGCCGCTCCAGGAGCTTGATGAACCGCACCACGACGCTGTCCTCGCCTATATTCATCTTCCTCATGAATAATTCCGGGCCTATATCGTGGATGTCGAGTATGATGCGGCTGCCGAACAGCTTCGGGACGATCGCGGCGAAAACCATCACGTCGGGCGGCGCCGTGACGTGCACCACGCTATAGCGCCTCTCGGGCGCGAGAAGCGCAAGCAGCATCGTGGCCTTCACATAGAACAGGAACAGCCGGAAAAAATAGAGAAGCGTGTTCGACTCCGCCGCCCGCCTCACCTGAATGGCGTAGAGGTTGAGCCCTTCGAACCTCTGGAAGAACCGCTCCCTCCCCGACATGCGGAGGATGATGATGTCTACCTCGAACCCCTGTTCCTGCAGCGTTCTCGCCTCCCGGTAGACAAGGGCGTTGAAGTGCTGGTAGTAGAGGAAGCAGACCCTCTTCTGCCGCATCGCACCGTCGCCCCTTATGAATCGACCGAACGAATACGCAAGTTGCGCAAAAAAGCTTTTCCCTGTCAGCATATTCTTCTCCGGTTGCCATGTCGTTCCGACCAGGAATGACGCGGCGTAAGAGGGGTGCATCGATTGGCGCGCCCTAAGGCGGACCGATATCACCAGTCGCATCCGGCGCATAAGGGCACCGCTTCGAAATTGCGCTGCCTGTGGAACGCCCTTATCCGCGATATCCCTTCTCCGTTCCATACTTCCGGTATCGAATGCTCTTTGAGGTTGCCGAGGATGTACGTCCCGTCGATATCGGCGACGCAGAGCGCGACGTCACCGTTCCAGTGTATGCTCATCCTTTCCCATAGGTGGTGGCAGGTCCTGGTGCGCAGGGCAATGGCTGCGATGCCCTCCCGCAGGTCCGCATACTGCTCTGATTCCCGCGCTATCCTCGCGTAATCGACCCTCTTCAGCCAATACTCGCGGTAGTCGTTCTCTTCGCCGCGGTTCTCGGCCAACCGGTAGAGGACCGTCTCGATGAGCGGTCCGTTCATGTCGTGCGCCTTCCGGTATTCCATCAGGTCGGCTATGTTGGCCAGGACCCGCTCGTGGTCTACGCCCCTCTGGATCGATTCGTGCGTCTGCTTCGAAAACCCGAGGACGGACAGGAGAATGTAATCCGCGTTCGTAAAGCCCGCTCTCATCACGTCGGCTATCTTCCTCCGGTCGAAGAGCATCGCGTTCGTCGCCAAGGTGACGGCGAGACCCCTCGATTTGATATGGCGCAGCATCTCACCGATTCCGGGGTGGAGCAGCGGCTCCCCGTGGAGGTAAAGATGGATGCGTTTCACCCCTATACCGGCCGCCTCATCGACGATGTTCCCGAAGAGGCCGAAGTCCATGAAACCCTTTTCTCTCTCGTTCGAGTGCCCGGAGCAGCAGATGCATCGGAGGTTACAACGGTTCGTCGGCTCGATCTGGAGACTGGGGGGAACGCTTGTGCCCCTCACGAATTCGCCACGGACCCGCAGGAGGAGGTAGTGCACCTTTTCGTTCAGGTTCCTGAGGTCGCCGAGAGAGCGTACCGACTTTAGCTCCGTCACCGCATGTCGTGCCCAACCCCGTGCCATAACGTCACCTTCCACTCTTTCTTGATCGCATGTCAACCCGACTGCGCTT
Source organism: Syntrophaceae bacterium (assembly GCA_003165115.1). GTDB lineage: Bacteria > Desulfobacterota > Syntrophorhabdia > Syntrophorhabdales > WCHB1-27 > BOG-1155. The sequence goes on from PLSJ01000064.1 coordinate 22,433, forward strand.
CTCCCGGCGTTTCCAGGCCCTTTCTGTCCTTTCCTTCCCTAGAGGCACCTGTAGGCGACTTTTCCGATCGCCTTAAGCGCCCAGGGGGGAAGCACCTTCAGCGCCGGGGCGAGCGCCTTTTCTATCCGCCCCAGACCGTGCCCGTTCCCGGTCGCGTGTCCCATGCCACACCTGTAATGATGTATCTCCCGTTCCCTCGTGCCCCATCTTCTCTTGAAGAACCTCAGCCCCTCGTTGTCCGGGGCGGTCCTGCCGAAATCGAGGCCCGTCAGGCCGAGGTCGACGGCAAGCTGGATGCCCCTCCACCAGAGCAGGTGGTTCGGTTTCTTATCCAAAAACCGCCTGTCCGATGAATTGGAGAGGGCATAAAGGCACTTCTTGTGCCGAAGGAATATGATCCCGCCAATAAGCCGCTCCGCCCGGTACGCGAGAAAAAGGTAGACCATTTTCGGGGGAGACAATATGTCCCATACGTTCTTAAAGAAGACGTAGGGAATGGGCGGCAGACCGTGGTGCGCCCGCGTCATGACGTAGAGCCTGTAGTACTCCTTCATATCCGGCTCTCCCGTCGCGGACCTTACGACGACACCGTTCTTGACGGCCTGCCTGATGTCACATTTATAGCTTCTATCGATCACCTTCTTTTCGATAAACTCCAGGTCCTTTCCTACCTCCAGGAAATGATTAAGGTAGGTGCTCCCCCTCTCAAAAGCGTACCGCTCAAGCTCTATGCCGCCCTTATCCCGGCTGCGGATCTCGATATAGCGCGCCCCCTTTTCGTTGCCTGTCTCCATCACCCCGCGCCAGAGCATCGAGAAGTGCTCCGGGCCGTCCGTAAGCACGTCGCTGTAATCGGCAAAGGGCAGCGATATGAGGGCCTTGCCCGTTATCGGGCTCCTCTTGAAAAAGAAAGGGATGCCGCCAAGGATGTTCTGCGCGTCGTCTTCAAGAGTGAAATAGAACGGTCTGAGTTGAAATGTCCGCTCGATGACCGTTTTCCACGACGAATGCTGGAATACGGACGACCCTGGGGCCCGGTCCACAAAGGCGTCCCACCTGGCGTCGGCCGCCGGGTCTATCATCCTGATCGATGTGCCGTCCATCTTTGAATCGATTGAGTGAAGGGCCATACTTTTTCAGGCCAGGAAGCGATAGAAAACCTCCCCGCTCGCCCGCACCACAAAACAGGGCATATTCCGGAGAATATTGCTCAGGACCCCGTTCGTCCTGCTGTCTTCACGGTGGAAACTGTTTTCCCCGCAGCCAGCAGGATAGACGTAGGTGAGGTCTTTGCGTGCCGCCCCCCATCGCGCTTTCCACTGCATGAGTCCGCTGTCCCCCACGTAGGTGCGCCCGAAATCCAGGTAGCGGTAGCCCTCCCGTATCGCGTCTTCGACCATTTTCCAGATGATGAGGTGGTTCGGCTTCTTCGCGATCGACCCCCTGTCGGACGCCGCAAACTTGTAATAAACGCTCTCCTTGAACTTCAGTTGCACCACGCCGGCGATGTTCACGCCGTCCGCACGCGCGAGAAGGAGCGACGCGATTTTCAGGGGATAAAGGATTTCCCAGAGGTTTTTGAAGAAACGGAAGGGCTGCACCGGTACGCCGAGCCTTTTCCTGGTAGCCGTGTGCAGCCTGTAGAATTCCTTCATATCGTCCAGGGTCGCACCCTCGACAACCTCGACCGAGGAGTTTTGCGCCTTCCTGATCGCCCGCTGCACACAGTCTTTATGGAAAGACCGGAAGAGATCCTTCGCATTCCCGCCAAGGTCGAGGACAAAATTGCAGTATTTCGCCGGTCCGCCCGGGGTCGCACCCGGCACGGCTTCCGCGAGCCTGTACGTCCGCAGCTCGGCTGACGTGATGCCCTGGGCGGCCCGAAAGTCCTCTACCGTCCCGATGATGGCCGCCATATCCTCTTTACCGCTCACGAGCGGGTCGCAGGCGTCGGAGAAGGGGTAGGAAACGAGGCGTGTTTTCATGGACAGGCCGCGGACCGGCACAAAGGGCAGCGCGGCCTCGATCTCGCCATTGCCGATTACGCAGTATTTGCTCTTGTATCCGTAAGTCTTCTCCACCACCCGGTGCCATGCCGCGTGATGGTACACGGCGGACAGGGGGTGCCGTCCGATAAAACGCTCCCATGCGTCTTCGCCTACCTCTTCCATGCTTTTGATGCGCGCAGTCGTCTCCATCTCCCGTTTCCGCGCCAATCTCTAAAACTCCAAAGCCCGTCGCACGAAATCCATCAGGGTCACCGAGTCCACGTCGGCGGAAACGGTGAAGCCGCTCCTCATGCCGTCGGGCCAACGCCACAGCCGGAGCACGGGAAAGGGCGAGTTTTCGATCTCCGCAAGCATCGCCGCCTCATCCTGCCTTGCGAAGGTGGCGTAACGGTCGATAAAGACCGCATGCTCGCCGGGAGAGCTTGAACGCTCGACCAAAAACCCCTCCTCCCTGAGGAACGTCTCCGCCTCCCTGGGGCAGGCCGCGGAGAGTCCAACGGTGGCCTTGCGCCCCTCCACACAGGGGTAGGCGCTGCTCCCGTTGCGCGACCCCACCGGACGCGCCGCCATGTAGTCCTCAAAGAACGGCGCCTGGGCCGGGGGGGACCCTTCCGGCGACTTCATGAGCATGGTGGCCCGCGCCGGGACTCTTACCCACGTCCTTAAAGCTCCGTCGCCAAGCCGCTCATGCTCCCAACTCAAGCCCTGCCGCGACCTCCACCACTCGGTAATCTCCGTCAGCGATGCGACCCATATGGGCTTCTCGAACGATTTCAGTCCGGTCACGATCTCCTTTATGCAATCCCTGATGTAATGAAACCGCTCCGGATGGAAGAGGAGGTGGAAGAGCCCGCCCTGCTCGTACGTCTTCCGGAGAACGCTCGTCCATACCTCCACGATCTTTGCCTTGTTCCTGACCCTGAACCTTTCGAGGAGCATTTCATCGTCGGGACCGGTGATGGGGATATCGAGGCACCCGTTTCTGAATCTTGGCAGCGCCGGGCGGTTTTCCGCATAATCTATGTGATAAAGCGTGTCGATCTTCCGCAGGCATTTGTGCTCCCGGCCGTTGCCGTTTGCGTGTATGCCGTTGGGCCAGAGGACCATGTTGTTGCTGGTCCAGGCGAAGCCGCCCCTTTCGAGCACTTCGAGCGTGTCGTTATTGTAACTCAGATAGGGGCAACGGAAGCCGCTGACAGGCATGTGGAACCGCGTGAAGGCGCGGGAGCATTTGCGGATGATTTCGATCTGTTCCTTCTTGCTCTTGTTCTTCATGTTCGTATGTATATAGCCGTGCGCCGCCACATCGTGGCCTATTTGCCTCAGTTTCCTGAAAAGCACGACGTTTTCCCACAAGAGAGAGGCGGTGATGCAAAAGGTGATCTTCGTGCCCCCGTTGAGGTTCCCCTGAAGGAAAGAGATCATCTGGAGAAAGTTTCTCCTCCCCATGATAAAACGCTTCAATATCTGGGCCGACCGCTCGAAGGAATGGATGAACCCCTTGGTCGTCACCACGTGATTCAGATAGCTCATGACGTCCCTCTCGAATTCTGCATCGTGCCGCCTTCCCGCTTCGCTCCCGGAACCGGCGCGCCGGGGGAGACTCCGTTACGTTCCGGCCGCCGAAAACGGCGCGTAATCCTGCGCTGCGACGTCCTGTCTCATGAATCCCTTTATTTCGTGGGCCACGTACACGATCTGTCCGGCCGTCAACTCGGCGAACATGGGAAGCGAAAGCATTTCGGCCGCGCATTGCTCCGCAACCGGGAACGTCCCCTTTTGCAGGCCCAGGAAGCCGTACGCCTCCTGAAGATGTATGGGCACCGGGTAATGGATGTTGCAGGAGATCTCCCTGTCCGCGAGAGAGGACATAAGCTCGTCACGGTTCGGCACCCTGACCATATATACGTGGAACACGTGCTCGCCGTATGACTTCTCGACCGGAAGGCGCACGTCTTCCAACCCGGACAGGAGCCCGTTGTAGAGCGCGGCGTTATCCCGTCGCGCCCTGTTCCAGTCCTCTAAGTACTTCAGCTTGACGGTGAGGACGGCGCCCTGAAATCCGTCCATCCTCCCGTTCCACCCTATCGTCGAATGATAATACTTCCGGATCTGCCCGTGGTCGCGCAGGACCGATATGCGTTCGGCCAGCCTATCGTTATTGGTCACCACGGCCCCTGCCTCACCGTACGCCCCGAGGTTCTTTCCCGGATAAAAGCTGAAAGCACCGGCGTCGCCTATGCTCCCAGCCCTTCTCCCCTTGTAGAGAGCGCCGTGGGCCTGGCATGCGTCCTCGATGACGACGAGTCCCCGGTCTCTCGCTATCTCCATGATCGGGTCCATGTCGGCCATCTGGCCGAAGAGGTGGACGGGGATGACGGCCCTGGTTTTCCGCGTGATCGCTCTTTCGAGCAGGCGGGGGTCCATGAGACAGGAATCCGCCTCGACATCGACAAAAACGGGCTTCGCCCCCGTAAAGCTGATTGCCTCGGCCGTGGCGATGAAGGTATTCGGCACGGTGATGACCTCATCGCCGGGACCAACACCACACGCCTGCAGGGCAAGCCAGAGCGCCGACGTGCCGCTGCTCACGCCCATGGCGTGCCGAGTATCGCAAAATTCGGCAAACTTCTTTTCGAATTCGGCAACGAACGGTCCGCCGGCAAAGGCCGTTGCCTCGAGGACCCGGTGGATGGCCGCGGCCACCTCCAGCCGGATGGATTCATATTGCTGCTTAAGGTCGACAAAAGGGACTTTCATGCCGTGCTTCCTCCTTTCGAATGGAATTCCAGCGCATGTTTATGGCGGGGCTTCTTGCTTTCGGTTTTTCCTGCCGGCGTGCGGATGCTCCGGTAGACTGCTGCGGCCCCATGAAGACCTGGCGGGCAGATACGCTACTTACTCGATCGTCTCATCGGCCTGTGCGGCGATAATCTCTTTTCTGTCCGGGCCAAGCCTCCCGGAGTCCCCGGATGCACCTAAAAGAATGGTCGCGGACGAGGCGACGGCTACCAGCGTCGTGATCGAAACGAGTCTCGAAGAGAGGCTTAAGACAAAGAAGAAATCGAGGACGTCGACCAGGAGGCCCGTCGAGAGCCCCACGACAAGGCCGCCCGCGATCATCCTGTTGAAGTCGAGTCCCCACTTGTGCGCCAGGGGCAGCAGGAGCAATTGGCTGATGACCAGACCGTAGAGTATGTTCTCCATGAGCTACATCTTCCCCCTTTCATTTTGGCATCACGATCTTCGGGTCCGGCTTATGTCCGGCCCTTCACCCCGCCTATTTTATCCCCCGAAAGCGCGCCGTCACACCGCTATGTCTCTCTTTTCCGCATCGGTTGTCCGCCTGAGCACCCTCGCGGGATTTCCTGCCACGATCGTGTATGGCGCCACATCTTTCGCCACGACGCTGCCGGCGCCCACTATCGCATTCTCTCCGATGGTGACGTTTGCAAGGATGGTCGCCCCCGATCCAATCGAGGCCCCCTTTCTGACCGTGGTCGGCTCCACGACCCAATCTTCCTCCGTCTGCAGCCTGCCCAACACCGCGGCCCTGGGGTACGTATCGTTGATGAACGTGACCCCGTGGCCGATAAAGACCTCGTCTTCGATCACCACGCCCTCGCAGATGAACGTATGGCTCGATATCTTGCAGTTCTTCCCGACCCTTGCGTTCTTTTGAATTTCGACAAACGCGCCGATCTTCGTGTTATCGCCCACGGTGCAGCCGTACAGGTTGATGAACTTCGACATCTTTACGTTTTTCCCCAATGCCACGTCGGTCGAAATGAACGTCGTCATAGGTACACCATCTCACCTTTCTTCTTCAGCGACTTGTCCGCCGCCTCAAGCATCTTCACCACCCTGATCCCCGCCCGGCCGTCGTTTATCGGCGTCGTGTCGTTGTTGATGCAATCGACAAAGTACTGTGACTCCAGCTTGAGCGCCTCCACCTGGTCCACCTTGGGGACCCACATGTCACCCGAGCGGTAGCTGATGAGGAGATCGTAGATCCCCTCCTTGTTGTTCACCTCGACGCCCTTGTCGTATATCCTGATCTTCTCATCCGCGTCGAGGTCGTTCCAGACGAGCATTTTCTTGCCTCCCCCGATCAGCGTGGTCCTTACCTTTACGGGGGAAAGCCAGTTCACATTGAGATGGGCGATCATCTTGTCGGAGAAATAGATGGTGACGTAGGCCACGTCCTCGAGCCCGTTGACGTGGGCTTCACCCGTCGCCACCAATGCCTGGGCGTTCCCGTCGATGATATAATCCACAATGGCCAGATCGTGAGGGGCGAGGTCCCATACCACGTTTACGTCATGCTGGAAGAGTCCGAGGTTCACGCGAACGGAGTCGAAATAGTAAAGCTTCCCGAGGGCCTCGCTTTCGATGATCTGCTTGATCTTTTTGACCGCGCCGGTGAAAAGAAAGGTGTGGTCCACCATGATCAGCAGGTTCCTCTTTTCGGCAAGCTCCACGAGTTCCTCTGCCTGTTGGACGCTCGCCGTGAACGGCTTTTCCACAAAAATGTGCTTGCCGTTCATGAGCGCCGTTTTTGCAAGCTCGAAATGCGTCGAGACGGGGGTGACCACAGCTACCGCATCGACGTCGGGCGAGGTTACCACCTCCCTGAAGTCAGAGGTGACTTCCGTCCCCGGGAAGAGCCTTTGGGCCTTCCTTAAGGCATTGCCATCGACATCACAGATAGAGACGACCTTACCGCCTTCTATGCTGTTGAAATTCCTTACTATATTCGCGCCCCAGTAACCATAGCCGATAACACCGATGCGTATCATTTTTGCCTCCTGTAGTGCTTGTCATGATGATGCGTCTCTTGGCGGCAAGAAAGGGGTTTGAAGACATCTTGAGAAACGTATTAATAAGCGCCCCGGCAGGAAAACACGGTACCGGGCGTTTGCAGCAGGATTTTCAGGTCCAGCCAGACGGACCTGTCCCTGACATATCTCAGGTCAAGGCGAACCATTTCGTCAAAAGCGGTAATGCTTCGTCCCTTCACTTGCCAGAGCCCCGTGAGGCCCGGCTTCACCTCCAGTACCCTCCGTCGATGCCAGATTTCGTAGCGCTCATACTCGTAGGGGATGGGCGGCCTCGGCCCCACGAGCGACATGTCCCCTTTCAGCACGTTGATGAGCTGGGGCAGCTCATCGAGACTCGTCTGTCGGAGCAGTCTCCCCAGGGGCGTGACCCTGCGGTCATTCTTTATCTTGAAAATCCCATCGCCTTCCGCTTTACCGTCGCCGCTGCCTTCTGTGTGTCCTTCTATATACCTCCTTATGTAGTCTATGTGGTCTTTCGGATCGCTGTTCGCGTACATGGACCTGAATTTGAGCAGGGTGAACTGCCTGCCGGACAGCCCCAAACGCCGCTGCGCGAAGAGAACGGGGCCGGCGGAAGCCATCTTGACGGCCAGGGCGATCGCAAAGAACAGGGGTGAAAGCAGAATGAGGCCCGAAACGCTCCCGATCAGGTCCATTATCCTCTTCAGCATGAGAGACCACCGGCGTGTCCTGTTCTCCCGCGAGAGGTCAGGGTAAAGATAGAGATCGAAGACGTTGCGGGCGCCTCCCTCATCCTGCTCCTCCTCCGGATAACTGTGGAGGGAGATCTTTATTCCTTGCAGCTCGTCGGGTCTGAGTGCCCGGGAAAGGGCCTGCATGACTTTCCCGGTCAGTTTATCCTTTATCTTCTGCTCCGCGGACGGAAGCTCGGTGAAGACGACACCGAAAACCTCGTTGCCTTTGTACCACCCTTTTATATCTATCTTCCTCGAACAGGAGCAGAGCGCGTAAGCGATCCTTTCCATCGCCGTTCTCCCGCCCCTGCCTTTCCCGATGCCGGCGGCGTCGAGGAGCATAAGGAGCAGCGGCTTTTTCGAGCGCTCTGTCCGCTTCCTTTCCGTGCGCATCATCGCATTAAACTCGGACTCGCCGTAGAAGTCATAGTCGTGGCTGGCGAGTGACGCGGCAAAGAGGGGCGAGAACGCCCGGTTCCGCCTTCTGTTTGTCCGGTTCTCTTTATTGACCAGGTTCATAGTCGATGCAGCTTATCCGGGAATTCGGGTGCGCGGGAGGCCTTTTCGGCCTGTGGGTCATCTGCGGCTGACCTGCTGGTTGGGTGTTTGTGGGAAAACGATCGTATCCCCGATGAATATCTTGTTCACGTCCTTGATGCCGGGGTTCTCTTTCTTGACCTTCTGGAGCAGCTCATTGTCGACGAAGCCGTATTTGTTGTTGACCAGTTTCGACAGCGTGTCGCCCCTCTCCACCTTCGTCCGGACGGTAACCGGCTTCTTGAGCTGGAAGGCGGATTCCGCCCGCACCGGCTGCGGCTCTCTTACCTCGACGGCCGCCGGCGGCTCGGGCTCGGCCGCCGTCGCTTCCTCCGCGACCGCCTCTGCTATCGTCGCTTCTTCCCCCGTTGCTTTGCCCTGCATGGGCACGAGCGCCGGGGTCCGTTTGACCTGGCCCGTCTCATTCACCGCCCGCTGCCACACGTTGTCCCTATAAGGGGACAGCCAAAAAACCCCGCCGAGCACGAAAAGGAAGGCCAGGACCGCCGCGGTCTTCCACCGGAAGAAATATTCCTGTCCCGCTTCCTCTTCCTTCGCCCTCTTCGACTGAAAATCGGCGCATACTTCCCTGACTATTCTGGCGGTAACGGGCTTCTTCTGGTATCCGTAGCCCGTGATGAAGGCGTTGTCGCATACCACGTTGATGACCCTCGGGATCCCCTTGGAATAGCGAGCGATCTCGTCGATCGCCCCCTTGCTGAGCACGGGTTCGTCCTTTTTCAGCATTACCCTGGAGAGCCTGTGCTCGATATACCTCTTGCTCTCTTCCCTGGTGAGGGGCGATATGGTCGTACGTATGGCGATACGCTGCCTGAGCTGCCTCAGCTCGTGGAGGTTCAACATGTCGCCAAATTCCGGCTGTCCGATCAGCACGATCTGGATCAGCTTGTCGGTCGCCGTCTCTAGATTCGACAGCATGCGCAGGTTTTCGAGGGTTTCAACCGGCATGTTCTGTGCCTCATCGACAATAAGCACCACCGTACAGCCCTTCTTGTATTCATCGATCAATACCTCATGAAGCTGGTTCACCATGAGGAAGATCTCGTCCGTGCGGGGTGCGACGCCAAGCTCCTGGTAGATCGTCTGCAGCAAGCTCCTGAAAGAAAGGTTGGCGTTGAAAATATAGATGACCTTTATCTGCTCCTTATCCACCTTGTTCAGATATGACCGCAAAATAGTGGTCTTTCCGACCCCGACCCCTCCCACGATGCCGATGAAGCCCTTTCTCCCTTCGATGCCGTAAATGATCGAGGCCATCGCCTCCTTGTGGCTGGGGCTCAAGAAAAGGAATTCCGGGTCCGGCGTGATCTGAAACGGCT